>DASYJM010000031.1:0-25302 GCA_035996445.1 Candidatus Acidiferrum sp.
AGCCTACGTGCTGACCAAGGAAGAAGGCGGGCGCCACACACCGTTTTTCACCGGCTACCGTCCACAGTTTTATTTCCGCACCACGGACGTAACCGGCGACGTGAAGCTGCCGCAAGGGGTCGAGATGGTGATGCCCGGCGATAACGTCAGCTGCGAAGTCACACTCATCACCCCAGTAGCTCTCGAAAAGGGTTTGCGCTTCGCGATTCGCGAAGGCGGCCACACCGTGGGCGCAGGCGCGGTCACGGAGATCATCGAATAATTTATGAGACAAGGCGACAAAATCCGTATACGCCTGAAGGCGTACGATCACAGAATTCTCGACCAGTCCACCAAGGAAATTGTGGACACCGCGAAGCGTACCGGTGCAGATGTAGCTGGGCCGATTCCTCTGCCCACTACCATCAATCGCTGGACGGTGTTGCGTTCGCCTCACGTGGACAAGAAATCGCGTGAGCAATTCGAAATGCGCACGCACAAACGTTTGATCGATATTCTCGAACCCACACCGGACACGGTGGACGCGTTAATGAAGCTCGATCTGCCGCCGGGCGTGGACGTAGAAATCAAGGCTTTTGGACATACCGCGAAGTAACGATTTTTATTTTAGAGACTTTAAACCCGAAGAGAAGAGAGAGAAGGCATGGCAGTCAACGGGATTATCGGAATCAAGCTGGGAATGACGCAAGTCTTCCAGGGTGACGGCACATTGGTGGGTTGCACGGTTTTGCAAGCGGGCCCTTGCGTGGTGGTGCAACGCCGCACTGCTGCTAACGACGGCTACGAAGCCGCCCAACTGGGCCTCGTAGAATTCGTCAAGCCGCAGCGCGTCAACAAAGCCATGACCGGCCACTTCAAGAAAGCCGGCGCGGCGCCCATGAAAGTCCTCCGCGAAGTTCGCTTGGAAGAATCGAAGGACGAAACCAAAGTCGGCGACCGGGTATTGGTCGAAAACTTCAAGGCTGGCGAGTTGGTGGATGTCAGCGGGATCAGCAAGGGCAAGGGTTTCGCGGGCGGCGTAAAGCGCTGGCACTACCGCGGCGGCGACGCCACCCACGGTTCGATGTTTCATCGAGCTCCGGGAGGCATCGGTGGCAGTTCTTTCCCATCACGTGTTTGGAAGAACCAGCATTTTCCAGGTCACATGGGGCACGCGCGCGTGACCGCCAAGAATTTGAAAGTCGTGAAAGTTGATAACGATGAAAATTTGTTGCTGGTAAAAGGTTCGGTGCCTGGCCCAGCCGGGACGTACATTTTTATTCACAAGGTTCGCAAAGCGTTGGTAAACACTAACAAAAAAGTTAAGTAAGGAAACGAAATTATGCCGGTGGTTGACGTAGTCAATTTAAAGGGCAACAAGGTCGGCCAGCTCGATCTCCTCGACGCCGTGTTTGGTGTCAAGGTGAATCAGCACCTTTTGCATGAAGCTTCGCGCTGGTATCTGCGCGGGCTGCGCAGGGGCACGCACAAGACCAAGGACAAGAGCGAAGTCAGCGGTGCGGGCCGGAAGCTGTGGAAGCAGAAGGGCACCGGACGCGCGCGTGTCGGCTCCATCCGCTCGCCACTCTGGCGCCATGGCGGAACGGTTCATGGACCACGGCCGCGGGATTACAGCTACGCGCTGCCAAAAAAGATGCTGCTGGGCGCATTGCGTTCGGCATTGTCGGCAAAACTTACCGAACAGCGGCTCACTGTAGTGGAAGATTGGGAGCTGGAAAATCACAAGACCAAAGAATTTTTGGGTGTGCTCGGCAAACTGAATCACAAGAAGTCCGCGTTGATCGTCGCCTACGGCGAGAACACCAATTTGGAACGTGCCAGCCGCAACATTGAAGGTGTGACGCTGGTGGCGCCCAACGGTCTTCAGCCTTACGACTTGTTGAAGCACGAGCTGCTGGTGCTGTCAAAAGAAGCTGTGGCGCGGCTAAGCCATTCGCTCGATCCAGAAAAAACTCCGGCGGCAACTCCCGACGTGGAATCCATCGCGCCGGCGCCGAAGCGAGAAACGAAAGCCGCTGCGAAACCTGCAGCTGCTAAGAAACCCAAGGCCGCCGACAAAAAGCCGGCGAAGACCTCCAAGAAAAAGGGCAAGGAATAATCGATGTCTACACCTCACTACCAAATTATTCGTCGCCCGATCATTACCGAAAAAGGCTTGGGTGTAAAAGAGACGCAGCACACCGTGGTTTTTGAAGTTTCGGCCAAGGCCACCAAGACGCAGATCAAGGAAGCAGTGCAGCAGATTTTCAGCGTGAAAGTAACTGACGTACGCACCGCCAATTTTTACGGCAAGATGCGGCGCCGCGGCCAGAATGAAGGCTACCGGCGTGATTGGAAGAAAGCCTACGTGAAGCTTGCGGAAGGCGAAAAGATGATCGAGTACGCGGAGAATTTGTAATACCGGGCCATTGTTTTACAGCAGTAAGAAACGAAAAGAGTAGAGGCAGCGATGGGACTGAAAAGCTTTAATCCATACACGGCGTCGCGACGGTTTATTACCGTCGTGGATAAAAGCCACATCACCAAGCAGGAGCCGGAGAAGGCACTGCTCGAGCCAAAAAAACGCACCGGCGGCCGCAACAATCACGGCGAAATTGTGGTGTGGCACCGCGGTGGCGGCCACAAGAAACAATACCGCCAGGTGGATTTTCGGCGCGACAAGCTTGGCGTGCCCGCCACGGTAGCGGCGATTGAGTACGATCCCAATCGCAGCTCGAACCTGGCGCTATTGCACTACGCCGATGGCGAGAAGCGTTACATTCTGCATCCGGTAGGACTCGAAGTTGGTGCCACGGTTTCCACTGGCGAAGGCGCGGACATTCTTCCGGGCAATGCACTGCAGTTCAAGCACATTCCGCCGGGCACCATGGTGCACAACCTGGAGCTGTATCCCGGACGCGGTGGCCAGGTGGTGCGTTCCGCCGGCGGGTCGGCGCAGTTGCTCAGCAAGGAAGGCGATCTGGCCCTGGTGAAGCTGCCGTCAGGTGAGGTTCGCAAGTTTTCCATCGAGTGCATGGCGACGGTCGGCCAGGTCGGCAATCTTGATCACGAGAACGAAACCTTTGGCAAAGCCGGGCGCACACGTTGGCGCGGCATTCGTCCCACGGTCCGTGGCGTGGCTATGAACCCAGTTGACCATCCGCACGGCGGTGGTGAAGGCCGCGTGAAGGGCAATCATCCGCAAACGCCATGGGCTTTCCCGACGCTGGGCAAAAAGACCCGCAACAATAAGCGCACGGACAGAAACATTGTGGAGCGCAGGAAGTAAACGGAAAGAGTTTAACAAGTAGCGAGCAGTAGTAACTGAGGGAGATTCCGGGGAGCCTAAGCACGGCGGCCCGGCGAGAGCAGAAGTGATGGCGACCAGAGCAGCACGTTCATCGAGGACCAGCAGGACGGCGGCGGCCCGGCGCACCAGGGCTTCCGTGAAGCGCTCACGGCCTAAGCGCGCGGCAAAAAAGCCGGCGTCGAAGGTGGTAGCCAAGCCGGTGCGCGCGAACCTGAAGCCGATAATTGTTCCGCCGGAGCCAGTGCTGTACAAGCTGTGCAAGCCCGGCTGGGGCGTGATCGTAGAGCGCATTCCGAACGCGCAAGGCACGCGCTTCGTTTGCCCCTTCTGCCCCAGGTCGCATCGTGTGCCGGGGCCAGTGCGGGGATTCAAGAAAATGCGGCGCGCTCAATGGAGCCGCTTGCGTCGAGTGGAGGAATAGGGGATCGATGGGACGCTCATTAAAAAAGGGACCGTTCGTGGACGGGCATTTGCGCGAAAAGGTGGAAGGCCTGAACACCCGTAACGAGAAAAAAGTAATCAAGACATGGTCGCGGCGCTCGACGATCGTGCCAGACATGATTGGTCACACGATCGCGGTGCATAACGGCAAGAAATTTATTCCGGTATATGTCACCGAACAAATGATTGGCCACAAGCTGGGCGAATTTTCTCCCACGCGCACGTTTAAAGGTCACGGCGTGAAGGCCGCGCTCGAACGCGCAGCCGGACCAGCACCAGCGGGAGGCGGCGCAGGCGCAGCACCAGCAGCAGCGGCGCCGAGGGCTTAAGACATGGCTGAATTGCAACAGGCACAAGCAAACATCGAAGCGCACGCGCTAGCCAAGCATGTGCGTATGTCGCCGCAAAAAGCGCGGCTGGTTATGGATTTGATTCGCGGGCAAAAAGCGCAGGACGCGCTGCACACTTTGCGGTTCACGCAAAAGCGTTCCGCTAAGCACATTGAAAAAGTTTTGCGCAGCGCGATCGCTAATGCCGAACGCAAGGCTGAAGATGCTGGCGCGCCGCTGGACGTGGATGAGCTGTACGTCAACACCTGCTACGTGAACGAGGGCACACGCTGGAAGCGTTTGCGTCCCGCGCCGATGGGCCGCGCATTCCGTTACCAGAAGCGCACTGCGCATCTCTGGGTAGGTGTGGCTGAACATCACGTTGCTGCAGCAGAACGCGTGGCCGCCATTGAGGCCGAAACGGAAGCGCAAAAAGGTGTACGCGGCACGGCGCGCCGGGTTCGTAAAGCATTAACCGGCAAACAGGGCAGACAGCCGAAGAAGGGCAAGAAGAAATAACGTGGTCGGCCTGGCTGTTACACGAGTTTTTGGACGAAGAGGATAAGCATGGGACAGAAGACACACCCGTACGGATTTCGATTGGGCTACAACAAGCCGTGGAAGTCCCGCTGGTACGCTGACCGCGACTACGCTGAGCTTCTTCACGAAGACGTGAAGCTGCGCGCGGAGCTGAAAGAAAAGCTCAAGAGCGCGGGCATCAGCTCTATCGATATCGAGCGCGCCGCGAACAAGCTGGTGGTGCGCATCTACACTGCGCGCCCCGGCATTATCATCGGTCGCAAAGGCGCGGAAATCGACAAGCTCAAGCAAGACGTGCAAAAGCGCACCAAGCGGGAAGTGCACATCGATATTCAGGAAGTACATCGCCCGGAACTCGATGCGCAGCTGGTGGCTGAATCCATCGCGTTGCAACTTGAAAAGCGCGTGGCTTTCCGCCGCGCTATGCGCAAAGCAGTGGACTCCGCGCTGCGTTTCGGTTGCAAAGGGATCAAGGTTCGCGTAGCTGGCCGGTTGAATGGCGCGGAAATCGCACGTAAAGAGTGGTATCTGCAAGGCCGCTTGCCGCTGCAAACTTTGCGAGCGGACATTGATTTCGGCATGGCGCGCGCAAATACGACTTACGGCGTGATTGGTGTGAAGTGCTGGGTTTATCAGGGTGAAAACGTGCCGAAGCGCGCTTCGAAGGTGCAAAAAGAGCGCGAGACCGTTGCGGTAGCGTAGTTCAAGGCGCCACGACGCGATCAAGAGTTAAACGAGATTAGGGAGCGAGAACACAGCGATGTTGATGCCTAAGAAGGTGAAGTACAGAAAGCAAATGCGCGGCCGCCGCACGGGCAAAGCCTGGCGCGGCAGCGATTTGGCATTTGGCGAATACGGTTTGAAAGCGCTCGAGTGTGCGTGGATTACCGACCGCCAGATCGAAGCTTCGCGCGTAGCGATTTCGCGATTCATCAAGCGTGGTGGAAAGCTTTGGATCAGAATTTTCCCGGATAAGCCTTTCACGAAGAAGCCGGCGGAAACGCGAATGGGTAAAGGTAAAGGCGCTCCGGAAAAGTGGGTGGCGGTGGTGAAGCCCGGCCGCATCATGTTTGAAATGGCGGGCGTGGATGAGGTGACCGCCAAGGAAGCCATGACGCTAGCGGCGCACAAGCTGCCTATTCCCACGAAGTTCGTGACTCGCGCAGGAGGCATGTAGTATGCCGCGCCGTATTGACAAGATTCGTGAAGCAGGCAACGACGAGCTGCGGGTGCAGGAAAGAGAATTGACCGAGCAGATTTTCCGGCTGCGTTTTCAATTGTCCACCGGGCAGGCGGAAGCGCTGAAGCGTTTGCGCGATGCGCGCAAGGATCTGGCGCGCGTCAAAACACATTTGCGCGCACAGGAATTGAACGGCACGGCGGGCCCCAATAACGGCACGGAAAAGAGTGTGCAGAAGCCTCCGGAAAAAGCGGCAGCAACGCCTGCGAAACAGACGGCGGCAAAATCATCTGCGGCGGCCAAGCCGGCTAAGAAATCGGCGGAACGTACTAGCAAGACGAAGAAGGCAGGGAAGGCGTAATGACCACTGAAACACAGAAGGCTCCGGCGGCGGAGCATGATCAGCGCGGCGAGCGCACCATCCTCACCGGCAAGGTAACCAGCGCCAAGATGGAAAAGACCATCGTGGTGGAAGTGCAGCGGTTGGTGCAGCACCCGAAATACCGCCGGGTGGTGCGCATTTCAAAGAAGTTTTACGCCCATGATGAAACGCGCCAAGCCAAGACCGGCGACACCGTGCGCATTGTGGCTTCGCGTCCGCTGTCAAAGCTCAAGCGCTGGCGGCTTAAAGAAATATTGACGCGTAATGCGTCGGTAGAGTTGACCGGGCGAGGAGCAGCGCAATGAGCATCATGATGCGAACATGGCTTACGGTGGCGGACAACTCCGGCGCTCGAAAGCTGATGTGCATTTTGCCGCTGGGTGGCGATGCAGGATTAAAAGCCGGACTCGGCGACGTAATTACTGCTTCGGTAAAAGAGGCCACGCCGGAAAGTCCGGTGAAGCAGGGCACGGTAGTAAAGGCTGTAGTGGTACGCATGCGAAAAGAAGCGCGGCGCAAGGATGGTACGTACATCCGCTTTGACGACAACGCCGCGGTGCTGATCAATGACGCGGGCGAGCCCGTGGGCACTCGCGTGTTCGGTCCGGTGGCTCGCGAATTGCGCGAGCGCCAGTACACGAAAATTGTTTCTTTGGCTCCGGAGGTTTGGTAGCTCATGACATTGAGGCATGAAAGAACCGAGCGGCACACTATCGCCATCCGCAAGGGCGACAATGTAAGGGTGATTGCAGGCAAAGATGCGGGCAAGAGCGGCCGGGTGCTCTCCATCGACGCGAAGAAAAATCGCGTGGTGGTTGAGCATGTGGCCATCATGAAGCGCCATACGCGCCCCAATCCGCAGAAAAATATAAAGGGCGGGATCGTGGAAAAAGAGGCGTCCATCAACGTTTCCAATGTGATGGTGGTCTGCGCCAGTTGCGGCAAGCATACGCGCATCGGCCACACGGTATTGCCGGACGGCACCAAGGTTCGCAGCTGCCGCCGGTGCAACACCGCGCTGGACAAGTAAGTAACGGTATTTGAATTTGAGACGAGGCGAAGGAAGGCAATGAAGAGTCGATTGCAGGAAAAATATCGCAACGAAACGGTGCCGGCGCTGATGAAGCGTTTTGGCTGGAAGAACAATATGGCCGTTCCGAAGCTGCAGAAAATCACCGTCAACATCGGGCTTGGCGAAGCCAGCCAGAACGCCAAGTTGCTTGATACGGCTGCGCAGGAACTGGGCCAGATCACCGGCCAGAAAGCCATGATCACCAAGGCCAAGAAGTCCATCGCCAACTTCAAGATTCGCAAAGGCATGCCCATTGGCTGTGCGGTTACTTTGCGTGGCGACCGGATGTACGAATTTCTCGACCGCTTGTGCAACGTGGTTCTACCACGTGTGCGCGATTTTCGCGGTCTGCCGTTCAACGCTTTCGATGGCCGCGGCAATTACACCCTCGGCTTGAAGGATCAGTTGGTGTTTCCCGAAATCGATTACACCCGCGTGGACAAAATCAAGGGCATGAACGTTACCTTGACCACCACGGCAAAAAACGATGAAGAAGGTCGCGAGCTCTTGAAGGGGCTTGGCTTCCCGCTTCGCGTTCCAGGAGGAGCGCAATAAATGGCACGCCTTGCAAAAATCGCCAAAAGTTTGAAGAAGCCGAAGTTTAAGGTTCGCGTGCGCAACCGCTGCCGCGTTTGCGGCCGCGCTCGTGCGTACATTCGCAAGTTTCAAATGTGCCGAATTTGTTTCCGCGGTATGGCGCTCAAGGGTGAAATTCCCGGCGTCACGAAAGCCAGCTGGTAAAGGTATTTAGGAGAAATATGCAGACGGATCCCATTGCCGATTTCCTGACGTGCATCCGCAACGCGGCGGCCGCCAAGCACCAAAGAGTCGATGTGCCCGCATCGCGGCTGAAGTCCGAGATTGCGCGCATCTTGAAAGATGAAGGTTACATCTCCACCTACAAAATGGTGGATGAAAACAAAACGCGCAAAATGCTGCGTGTTTTTTTGAAGTACACACCAGATCGCCGTAGCGTGATCACTGGCCTCAAGCGCATTTCGCGTCCGGGAGCGCGCCGTTACCTGGGCGTCTCGGACATTCGTCCGGTGGTTGGCGGGCTGGGCATCAGCATCATGACCACGCCCAAGGGCTTGATGAGCGGACGCGCTGCGCGCAAAGCCAAAATGGGTGGCGAGCTTCTTTGTGAAGTTTGGTAACAAAGTTTGTTTCAGGAATTTGTTTGCAGCAATTTCGTAGTTAAGGGACAGAACTGATGTCACGTATCGGACGTAAACCAATTCCGCTTCCCTCGGGCGTTAAAGTCGCCATGCAGGGGGGTAAAATCGATGTGCAGGGACCCAAGGGTAAGCTTTCTTTCGCGATCCCCCGCGGGATTTCGTTTGAGCAGAAAGATGGCGTACTCACCGCGTTGCGCGAAACAGAAGACCATCGCGCTCTTCACGGTCTCGCGCGCGCGCTGGTAGCCAACGCCGTTCAGGGAGTCACTCAAGGCTTCAAAAAGGATCTCGATATCGTGGGTGTTGGCTATCGCGCGGAGCTCAAGGGCAAAATCGTGAATTTCGCCCTGGGGAAATCCCATCCTATCGAGTTTCCCATTCCTGAAGGTATTCAGGTCGCCGTCGAAAAGCAGACGCACATCGTGATCACCGGCGCGGATAAGGGGCAAGTTGGTCAGGTTGCCGCGGACATGCGTTCTCTGCGCCCACCAGATCCCTACAAGCAGAAAGGCATCCGCATTACTGGCGAGCGCCTCAAGAAAAAGGCCGGCAAAGCGGGAGCCAAGGCTGGCGGCGCTTAATTTTATTGATTTTGTCCGGGCGCTTGGCGCCAAGGAGAAGAAACAGTGGCATCGGCTAGAGTTCGTAAATTATCTCGGGACCTGCATCGCAAGCGGGTGCACGATCGCGTGCGCACCAAAGTTTCGGGCACCACCGAACGCCCACGCCTTTGTGTGTACCGTTCGTTGGGCCATATTTACGCGCAGGTCATTGACGACCGCAGCGGTAAGACGCTGGTGTCGGCGAGTTCCGTGGATGGAGAAACGAAAAAGAATCTCAAGGGTGGCGGCAACATCGCGGCGGCAAAAGTGATCGGCAAAGCGGTGGCCGAACGCGCTAAAGCCGCCGGAGTGCAAAAAGTAGTGTTTGACCGCGGCGGTTACAAGTATCACGGCCGTGTGAAGGCGCTCGCTGACGCGGCGCGGGAAGCGGGGTTACAGTTTTAAGCCTATGTCGAAGCAACTATTGCGAGACAGTTTAGCGGTTCGGCGGCTGCTGGAGGTCAATCTTTCGGAGTTGAAAGATGACGTCATCGCCATCAACCGCGTCACTAAGGTAGTCAAGGGCGGCAAGAACCTCAGCTTCTCAGCCCTGGTGGTGGTGGGCGACAGCCACGGACACGCCGGTTTTGGCATGGGTAAAGCCCGTGAAGTGCCAATGGCGATCAAGAAGGCTATCGAGCAGGCCAAGAAAAACCTGATCAAGCTGAACTTGAAGGGTACTTCCATCCCTCACCAAGTAATTGGAAATTACGGCTCAGCCCAGGTTTTGCTGAAGCCCGCATCCGAAGGTACTGGCGTAATTGCTGGCGGCCCGGTCCGTAAAGTCATGCAAGTAGCGGGGATACACAATGTGCTAACTAAGTCGCTTGGCACATCTAATCCTCATAACGTCGTAAAAGCCACCTTTGCCGCTTTGCTCAGCCTGAAAGACGCTGCGCACGTGGCTGAAACTCGTTCCAAAACAGTTGATGAAATACGCGGCAGGGAGCCGCGTGAGGCGGTTGGGACGGTCTAATGAGCGAAAAAGTAGCAGGCCAAAAAGTTCGTCACGGCAAAACCGTGAAAAAGTCCGGCGGGCATCATTTCGGCAAGCAGTTCGTCATTAGCGAGCACGCTGAGCCAAAAAAGGGCGGCACCATCAGGGTCAAGTGGGTGGTCAGCGCCATCTCCTGCACCGACGATATGCGCGCCACCATCAAGGGTCTCGGTTTGCGACGCATGCATCACGTGGTCGAGCGCCAGGACACCGCCGAAACACGCGGCATGATTCATAAAGTACGACATCTCGTGGAAGTGGTGGACTAACCATGGCCAGAAGAAAAACAGGCGCACATAGACCCGCAGGCGGTCCACGCGGCCGTAAGGCAGGTAGCCCGCGCGGTCACCATAAACCAGCGACTCCGGCAGGCCGCGGCGAGGGACGTAAGTCTTATAGCTTGTCCAATCTTCAGCCGCCGGTGGGCTCGCGCAAGAAAAAAGTTCGCGTCGGTCGGGGCATGGGTTCGAAGCTGGGCAAGACCGCAGGAGCCGGCAACAAAGGGCAGAAATCCCGCCGCGGCTATTCACGGCGTCGCGGATTTGAGGGCGGGCAGATGCCGTTGCATCGCCGCATGCCCAAGCGTGGATTTCATAATCCGTTTTCGGTTTCCTATTCGGTGGTCAACCTGGATGAGTTAAACGTTTTCCCCGCCGGCGAAACGGTGACCCCGGAATTGCTTCGCGCGCACGGCTTTATTCGCCGTGCCAAGGACCGCATCAAGGTCTTGGGTGACGGTGAGCTGACCGCGAAGATTGCCATTCACGCGCATGCTTTCAGCGCGTCAGCGAAGGAAAAGATTGCCGCGGCAGGAGCAACATTTGAGGTTTTGGCGACGGCCTAGGCTTCAAGAATTGGTCGTCAAGCATAAAAGGGAGCAGCACAGAAAAGCATGAATCGCTTCATCGAAGCCGTGAAAAACATGTTCCGCATAGAAGACTTGCGGAACCGTGTCTTGTTCACGCTGGCTCTGCTGGCGGTGTATCGCATTGGCGCGCACATCCCCATCCCCGGTATCAACACCAGCGTTCTCGATCAGCTTTTCAATCAGGCTGCCGGCTCGGTGCTGGGCATTTTCGATCTTTTCAGCGGCGGAAATTTCCGCCGCATGACGATTTTTGCGCTCGGCATCATGCCGTACATCACCTCATCTATTATTTTGCAATTGATGACGGTGGTGTTTCCTTACCTCGAACGCCTCTCGAAAGAGGGCGAGCTAGGCCGCCGCAAAATTACGCAGTATACGCGCTACCTGACGATCGTACTAAGTATCGTGCAAGGGTTGTCGATCGCGGGCACTTTGCAGGCTCAGGGCCTGAACGGCCAGTCGCTGGTTTATCATCCGGGTTTCGGTTTCACCATAATGACGGTGCTGGCGCTTACCACAGGCTCGGCCTTCATCATGTGGCTGGGTGAACAAATTACCGAGCGCGGCATCGGCAATGGCATGTCGCTGATCATTTTTGTGGGCATCGTGGTGGGCTTGCCCCGCGCAATCATCAATCTGTATGAACTGGCTAAGTCCGGTCAGTGGGGCGCGCTTACGCCGCTCGTTTTGATTCTGCTGATCGCACTAATGATTGCCGTCGTTGCGTTCATCGTGTTCGTGGAGGGCGGCCAGCGCCGCATCCCGGTGCAGTACGCCAAGCGCGTGGTGGGCCGCCGCGTGATGGGGGGACAATCCACATATTTGCCGCTGAGGGTGAATTCCGGCGGCGTGATTCCGCCGATCTTTGCCAGCTCTTTGCTGGCGTTTCCCGCGACGATCGCCTTGATCTTTGGCACGCGCTACGTTTTCCTACGCACTATCGCGGACCGGCTCAAGTGGGGCGAGCCGCTCTACACCCTGATCTACATCACGCTGATCCTGGTGTTTGCCTTTTTTTACGTGGGCATCGTTTTCAATCCCACGGAGCTTGCCGACAACATGCGCAAGAACGGCGGGTTCATTCCGGGAATCCGGCCCGGACGCACCACTTCCGAGCACGTCAGCCGCATCTTGAAGCGACTCACCTTTATCGGGGCCATATATCTCGCGCTCGTATGCTTGCTTCCGGAATGGATGATTGCGGGTATCCATCTTGACCATCTCGGCTGGGGCATCGGTGGCTGGTTTGACCGCCACTTCCCGGTGTGGTTCCTGAAGGGCCTGGGTGTGCAATTTTATTTTGGTGGCACCTCACTCCTGATCGTCGTGGGCGTAGCCATGGATACCGTTCAGCAACTGGAAGCGCAATTGGTCATGCGCAATTACGAAGGGTTCGCTCGAAAGGGCCGGTTGCGTGGCCGGCGGTAATGGAGAAGAGCGGAGCGGTGCCGGACTCCCGGCTCGTGGGTCGGCTGCAACGCGCGGTTATTTTTCTCGGACCGCCCGGAGCGGGCAAAGGCACGCAAGCTCAGGAGTTGGCCAAGAAGTACGGAGTGCCGCATCTTTCGACCGGCGATATGCTGCGCGAAAATATCGCTTTGGGAAATGCGCTGGGCGAACAAGCCAAGCCGTTGATGGCTCGCGGGGAACTGGTACCCGACTCCATCATCCTGAAGATGGTAGCCGAGCGCATCGAGCGTCCGGACTGTTCGTTCGGCTTCGTATTCGATGGATTTCCGCGTACCGTGGCGCAAGCTCAATGGCTCGGCGAACTGCTCAGGCAGCATGGATTGAAACAACCGGTGGTAGTTCATTTTGTAATTGATCCGGCATTGCTGATGCGCAGGATCACCGGGCGCCGTATGTGCAAGACGGGTGGCGAGATTTACAATATTTATGATCGCCCCCCGAAGGTACCGGGAATTTGCGACGCCGACGGTGGCGAGTTGGTGCAGCGTCCCGATGACCGCGAAGAAATCGTAGCGCCACGGCTCGAAGCGTACGCCAAGATGACGGCGCCACTGGCGGCGTACTACCGGCGGCTCGGGCGGCTGGAAGATGTGGACGCGTCTCAGAGCGTGGAGCAAGTTACGAAGCGAGTTCTCGACATAGTGAACAAGGCGCAGTGAGCTTTTTGTGGCAATACGAGTAACGGAAACGAGATGGCCATTCATTTACGCAGCGCGGAAGAACTGGAAAAAATGCATCGCGCTGGGCTTATCGTCCACGAGGTTCTGGCGGCGTTGCGCGCAGCCGTGAAGCCTGGCGTCACGACCATGGATCTGGAGAAACTGGCCGAGCAGAAGTTGGCCGGAAAGCCTGGCAAGCCGGCATTTAAGGGCTACAAGGGTTATCCGTGTTCGCTATGTACTTCGGTGAATGGCGAAATCGTCCACGGCATCCCTTCGCCGAAGCGTAAGTTGCGCGAGGGCGATATTGTTTCGATCGATTTCGGGATGGAAGTTGACGGCTATTATGCGGATTCTGCCGTCACCGTTCCGGTTGGAGAAATTAGTCCGGCACTTCAAAAGTTACTGGACGTCACCCGTGAGTCGCTGGATCGCGCCATTGATAAAATGCGCGCTGGAAACAGGCTTGGCGATGTTGGCCACGCGGTACAAAGTTGGGTGGAACAGAATGGCTACTCCATTGTGCGGGAGTTCGTGGGACACGGCATCGGAACCAAGATGCACGATGAACCGAATCTTCCGAATTACGGCGATGCTGGACGGGGCGCGCGGCTGCAAGAGGGCATGGTCATAGCCGTCGAGCCCATGGTAAACGCGGGCGGACCGGAAGTTCGCATGCGCGATGAATGGGTGGCCGAAACTGCGGATGGCAGCCCGTCGGCTCACTTTGAGCACACCGTGGCAGTCACGGCCAATGGTCCATGGATCTTGACGCGGCCGAAAGAAATGACCGGCCCGTCGTGGTAAGTGCTGTTTTGGCAAGTTGACGAGATTAACAGCGAGATAATAGGAGCGTATGGCAAAACCGGTTCAAGACGACAAAAAGAAAGGCGATTCCGGCAATACCAAGGAAGACGCCATTGAAGTAATGGCCACGGTCAAAGAGCCGCTGCCCAACGCGATGTTTCGCGTTGAGCTCGAAAACAAGCATCAGGTTCTGGCGC
This sequence comes from Candidatus Acidiferrum sp., assembly GCA_035996445.1. GTDB lineage: Bacteria > Acidobacteriota > Terriglobia > Acidiferrales > UBA7541 > Acidiferrum. The sequence goes on from DASYJM010000031.1 coordinate 14,012, forward strand.
ACGTTTCCGGCAAGATGCGCAAAAATTTTATTCGCATTCTTGCGGGAGACAAAGTAGCTGTCGAACTTTCGCCTTACGATCTTACGCGTGGCCGCATCGTGTACCGCTACAAGTAAGCGCACAAAGAAGGAACAGGGAAAATGAAAGTACGAGCATCGGTTAAGTAAATTTGTGACAAGTGCAAGGTGATCCACCGGCGTGGAGTGGTCCGCGTGATTTGCCAGAATCCGAAACACAAGCAGCGCCAGGGCTAAGGGGAATAAGGAGAACGTATGGCACGTATTGCAGGTATCGATCTTCCGCCGCAGAAACGCCTGTGGGTCGGCCTCACAGCGATCTATGGTATCGGGCAGGAACGCGCCCGGAAGCTCGCCAATCAAGCGGGCGTCGACTTCAATAAAAAAATCCGCGATCTCACGGAAGACGAAACCAATCGTCTGCGTCAGGAAATTGAAAAGGAAGGTCGCGTCGAAGGCGATCTCCGCAAAGAAATCCAGATGAATATTCGCCGGCTGATCGAAATTCAGGCGTATCGCGGCGTTCGTCACCGGCGTAATTTGCCGGTCCGTGGCCAGCGCACGCACACCAATGCGCGCACCCGTAAGGGACCGCGGCGCGGCGCAGTGGCAGCCAAGAAGAAAGTTACCGGCAAGAAGGGCTAACGCCGGAGAGTTATTCAGTCCAGGAATTAAAGGTCAAAAGAAACGGAGTAACACGTGGCAAAAGAGCAGCAAAAAAACGCACAACCGGACGTCGCACCCGGCGGTAAACCGGCCGCGGCAACCAAGCGCAAGAAGGAATTCAAGAAGAAGCGCGAACGCCGCGTCATTCCGCACGGTGTCGTGCACGTGGCTGCGTCTTTCAATAACACGCAGATCACCATCGCCGATCAGGACGGCCGCGTGGTGTGCTGGTCCTCCGCTGGGGCCATTGGCTTCAAAGGCTCCCGCAAGGGCACGCCCTACGCCGCGCAGCAGGCTTCCTTGGCTGCCGCGGGAGTGGCGCGCGACCAGTACGGTATGAAGAGCGTCGAGGTTCGTGTGCAGGGCCCAGGTTCCGGCCGTGAATCCGCGGTCCGTGCACTCGCAGCTGCCGGATTGCACATCGTATTAATTCGCGACATCACGCCGATTCCGCATAACGGTTGCCGACCTCCGAAGCGCCGTCGTGTTTGACGCAAAGATTCAAGCTATTCAGCGCCTGACAAAAATGTCTGGCCTGCAAAGAAATTTTTGGGAAGGGAGATAGAAGTTGGCAAGACATAGAGAAGCAGTCTGCCGCCTGTGCCGCCGGGAAGGGCAGAAATTATTCTTAAAAGGGCTGCGTTGTTTCACCGAAAAGTGTGCCATCGAAAAGCGCAACTTCGTTCCGGGACAGCATGGCCAGTCGCGGCGCCCGAAAGTCGCCGGTTACGGCTTGCAGTTGCGCGAAAAGCAGAAGATGAAGCGTACCTATGGTCTTCTCGAGCGCCAGTTCCGCCTGTATTTCGAGCGGGCCACGCGCATGAAGGGCCCCAGCGGCGAAAATCTGATCATCATGTTGGAGCGCCGCTTGGACAACGTGTTATGGCGCGCCGGCTTGGCGTCATCACGCGCGCAGGCACGGCAACTGGTGCTACATGGTCATGTCCGCGTTACCGGAAAGAAGGTCAACATTCCTTCTTACTTGGTGAGCGTGGGAGACGAGATCGCCATCAAGGAACGCATGCACGACAACGCCATGATCCTCGAAGCTCGTAACGTCGCGCAATCTCAGAGCGCCGTTCCCTGGCTCGAGCAGGATCGTGAAGCTTTCAAAGCCAAGGTCGTGGCCTTGCCCAAGCGCGAAGACGTACAGACACCGCCATTCACGGAACAGCTGATCGTCGAGCTCTATTCGAAGTAATTTCCGTCCCGGCCGCAGCAAGGCCGGCCAACAGCTTCGGTGACGTTTCGATATCTATTGTCATCAAACAGTATTGGGGCCTGCGAAGCCCCGGAAGGAAGGAACACGATGTGGAAGGGCTTTCAGAAACCAAAGCGTCTAGCCTCTGAACTGGAATCGCTTACCGAAAAATACGGGCGATTCTCCGCGCAGCCGTTTGAGCGCGGTTGGGGCACCACGGTGGGTAACGCGCTTCGTCGCGCCCTGCTGAGCTCCATCGAAGGCGCAGCCATTACCGCCGTCAAAATCGAGGGCGTACTGCACGAATTCTCCTCGATCGCGGGCGTAGTCGAAGACGCTACCGACATCATACTCAACTTGAAGCAGGTACCCATTAAGCTGAACACCGACCTGCCCAAGACCATTTTTCTAAATTTCGAGCATCCCGGCCCGGTCACTTCCGCGCAAATTGAGGAAGACGCCGATTTCGCGGTGCTGGACAAGAACGTGTACATCGCCACCGTCAGCGAAGGTGGCCGCCTGCAGATCGAAATGCGCGTGAAGAACGGCCGCGGCTACGTGGCTGCCGACCGCAACTATGACGAAGATCTGCCTATCGGCTACATCCCGGTGGACAGCGTTCATTCGCCGGTGCGCAAGGTGAATTATTCCGTCGAAGCCGCCCGTCTCGGTCAAATGACCGATTACGAAAAGCTGATGATCGAAGTGTGGACCAACGGAGCCATTACTCCCCAGGATTCCATCGGCCTCGCCGCCAAGCTCGTCAAAGACCACATGAGCATCTTCATCAACTTTGAGGAGCCGGTCGACAGCATCGAACCGCTGCCTGACACCGCGCACGATCCGCGTCTCGAGCATCTGGACCGCTCCGTAGAAGAGTTGGAGCTTTCCGTACGCTCCTACAACTGCCTGAAGAACGCCAACATTCAGACGATTCGCGAGCTGGTGCAGAAGAGCGAAAATGAAATGCTGAAGACTAAAAACTTCGGCCGCAAATCGCTCAATGAGATCAAAGATATACTGGTGAAGATGGGCCTCGCGCTGGGCATGAAATTCGACGAGCACGGACGCATCATCTGGCCGCCGCTTCCGAGCCAGACCACCATGGCTCCCTCGGAGGAAAATCTCGGCCTGTAGTTGCGGCACGAGACCCGGTAAATCATGCGACATCTCAAGTCAGGATCGAAGCTCGGGCGCAACCCGTCCCATCGCCGTGCTACTTTGCGCAGCTTGGTCACCAATCTGTTCGAACACGGGCGCATCACCACCACGTTGACGCGCGCGAAAGCCGCGCGTCCCGTGGCGGAAAAGATCATCACCCTGGGCAAACGCGATACGCTGCAGTCGCGCAGGCAGGCCGCTTCGTACATCATGCTCCCGGCGATCACCCAGAAACTGTTCAGTGAAATCGCGCCGAAATTTTCCGACCGCGCAGGCGGTTATACCCGCATCATCCACGCCGGCCACCGCGTCGGCGACAACGCCAGAGTAGCCATCCTTGAGTTGGTAGGCTACGAATTCAAGAAAAAAGAAAAGAAAGAGCGTCCCAAGAAGGAAGAAGCCGTAGACGAAAAGAGTTAGCTTCCGGAATTCATCAATTGTATTAATGCCCCACGTGCTCGTATAGCATGTGGGGTTTTTGTTTGGCCGGTTGCCGCAACCATTTTCGTGATTTCAGTTTTTACGTGTTAGCTCACAGCAAATCGCGTGAGCGATTCTTTGTACGCATGTTAGTCATCAATCGTGGATATTCCGGCGCCGCCAAAATTCGCATTTCCCGCCGCGCTGACCGTCACTATCGGGCTGGTGGCGTGCATCGCCGCGTTTGCGGCTCGCAATTCACACTCCTCTTTATCAGCGCGGGCTCACTGTGGATTTTAGCTCTATTTTATTTGTATCAATTGTGGTGGGCCGGGTTTCCTGGTGTTCCTGGCCGCCGGAGGATCTACAAGGAATCGCCGTCCTGGTCGGATTTCTGATTTTTACGGGAGCGTGGTACATGATTGTGAGATTTGACCCGTCGCTAAAATAAGCCGCTTCCCATCTGCTTAAACTTAGTCCGCGGCGATCGCAAACCGCCTATACCGAAACCAAATAAATAACGCCACAACCGCGAATGTAGCTCCAATCGAATCCAGCAGGGAATCGTACGGCGACGCCGTGCGGCTGGCCACAAAAGCCTGGTGTATCTCATCCAGCGCTGAATAACCGGCGGCAATAAATACCGCCGTAAGCGCCCACGACCAACGCCACCCGCTTTGCCCTCCGCGAATACCCCTGTAGAGCAGCAAGCAAAATATAAAATACTCCGTGAAATGCGCGGCCTTGCGGACAAAAGCGTGGATAATCACGAAACTTTGCTCGCTCATGCGTGGCATCAACCAGAACAGGATGGGTCGCAATATCCTTCCGGTGTGCTCCGCGGAAAATGAGTCCGTCGACAACGAAAAAATCACTGCCGCCCAGCACAACGCAGGGAGCCACGCCATCACCAACCTGAGCTGGTTCGGCGTCGGAATGCGTCCTTCCATCTCCGATAATTGCGGAATGCGGCGCGGATTGCGCCAGGATTGCGGGTCAGCCATGAAAAAACTCGCCCACGGTCATTCCAATATTGTCTCTGTTTTGCCGTTCATTCCATGCGGTAATTGGGGGCTTCGCGCGTGATGATTACGTCATGCACATGGCTTTCACGCAATCCCGCGCTGGTAATGCGGATGAACTCGCTCTTCATGGTGAGTTCCTTAAGCGTTCCTGCTCCCGCGTATCCCATGCCGCTTTTTAATCCGCCCACCAACTGATCCGTAAGCGCGGCCAGCGAACCCTTGTAGGGCACGCGTCCTTCCACGCCCTCCGGGACGGACTTGCCTCGTTCGACGTTTTCTTGCCCGTAGCGGTCCGCCGCCGCCGTGCCATCTTCCATGGCCGCAGTCGAGCCCATGCCGCGGTACGACTTAAACGTGCGCCCCTGATACAAAATCGTTTCGCCAGGCGCTTCTTCCGTGCCGGCAAACAATCCGCCAATCATCACGCACGAAGCACCGGCCGCGATCGCTTTGCTGATGTCGCCGGAAAACTTGATGCCTCCATCGGCTATCACCGGCACGTCGGTCCCTTGCGCCGCTCGCGCCGCTTCCATGATTGCGGTGATCTGCGGTACACCGGCGCCGGTCACCACACGCGTGGTGCAAATCGATCCCGGGCCAATCCCCACCTTCAGTCCGTCAATCCCCAGCGCGATCAAATCTTTAGCACCTTCAAAGGTTGCCACATTCCCGGCAATCAACTGCATTTCCGGAAGGCGATTGCGAATGGCCTTAATTGCTTCCATCACCCGCGCGGAATGTCCATGAGCCGTGTCGATGGCCAGCACGTCCGCCTTGGCGCGTGCCATTTCCACTGCGCGTTCCAGAAAATCTCCCGTAGCGCCGACCGCGGCTCCGACGCGCAACCGACCTTGCTCGTCCTTGGCCGCTCGCGGGTACGCTAGTTTTTTCTGAATATCTTTTACGGTGATCAGTCCCTTGAGGTTGTAATCCTGGTCCACCACCAGAAGTTTTTCGATGCGATGCTTCTGCAAAATGCGCTCAGCCTCGTCCAGCGTAGTTCCCACTGGCACCGTGACCAGGTTGTCTTTAGTCATCACCGCGCTGACCAATTGCGAGTGATCCTTTTCAAAACGCAGATCTCGGTTCGTAAGAATCCCCGTAAGTCGTGCGCCGCGCGTAACCGGCAAGCCCGAAATGCGGTACTTGGTCATGATGTCGAGCGCTTGACGTAACGTAATATCCGGCGAAATCGTCACTGGATCGACGATCATTCCGCTCTCCGAGCGCTTCACTCGATCGACTTCCTCGCTCTCGCGCTCAATGGTCATGTTGCGGTGCATGATCCCGATTCCACCCTGCCGCGCAATTGCAATTGCCAGCCGTGATTCCGTCACGGTATCCATGGCCGCGGACGCCAGCGGAATGTTCAGCGCCAGTTTGCGCGTGAAGTTCGTCCGCGTATCCACCTCTGCGGGTACCACCGAGGACTTTCCGGGCAGCAGCAGCACGTCATCAAAAGTAAGACCCTCGGCGATCGGTCCATCCTTCATTCACAAGCCTCACAGAGGAAATTTTAAGAACAAAGCTCAGCGCGTAAAAGAAAAACGTGCGCTAAAACAAAGCGGCCCAGCAGGCTTCTGCTGGGCTTCAAACCGATTCATTAAATCGAAGAAATTGTTCACCGTGGATATTTCATTGTAGTGGCACGCCTAGTTGGGGTCAAGTTGGGGCAGCTCAACGCTGGCGCGCCAGTGCTTCTTGCCGAAAAGTCGCGCGCCACCATTCGTGTTACTGTAGGTAGCGAATATCGCGAGAATCCGCGCATGCCGCTGCTTATCGAAGATTTCGAGCCTCATCCCGTGCTTCGCGGCGCGCATATGATGACTGTGGCTCCTGTTTTTTGGCCAAGGACTTTTTCCCTGCCGCCGCCGGAGGATCGTCTATTTCAGGTCGATCCCGAATCTCGTTTACTGGCGCACTGCCATTGGCAGCCAGGCCAGCCTTCGGACGCACCGGTGATCGTAATCGTCCATGGCCTGGAAGGCTCAAGTAATTCCGATTACTCCCGCGGTATTGCCGAAGGCGCATTCAAACGCGGCTACAACGCCATTCGCATGAATCAACGCACTTGTGGCGGGACCGAATTGCTGACGCCCACGCTCTACAATTCCGGAATGAGCTCGGATTATCGTGCCGTTTGCGAAGAACTCGCCAATAATGACGGATTCAAACAAATTTTCTTCGTCGGCTATTCGATGGGCGGCAATCTAGTGCTCAAAATGGCCGCCGAATACGGGGATTCTTTTCCGCAAGCGCTGCGCGGCATTTGCGCGGTTTGCCCCGCGGTGGACCTCGCGGCGTGTGCTGACGCCTTGGAACGCTGGGATAATCAGGTTTATCAGCATCATTTCGTGGCTAGCCTCATGGATCGCTACCGCCGCAAAGCCACTTCCATGCCCGAACGCTACGTACAAAACAAATTACCTCCGGTCCGCACCGTTCGCCAGTTCGATGACATCATCACCGCCCCGATCTTTGGTTATCGCGACGCCCACGAATACTACGAAGCCGCGTCCGCTAAAAGAATCCTCGCGCGCTTGCGTGTTCCAACCTTACTCATCACTGCAAAAGACGATCCCTTCGTGCCCTACTCTTCGATCCTCGCCGCCGGCGCCGAAAAAAATCCCGCAATTCAGCTGGTCGCTCCCGAGCACGGCGGCCATTGCGCATTCATCTCCAACAAAACCGGCCAGGCAAGATTCTGGGCTGAACAATGCGTGGTCGATTTTTGTGACAATATCAGGATGAATTGAAGCTAATTTACGACTGCCAACGATTTTGCTCCCTGAAACCAATATTCCGATTACCTCAAACCTCTTTAGAGCTTAGCATCTCCCGTTTTTTTCGGTTCAATGCATTCCGTCATCCGATTGGCGTGTCGACGTCCGCAGGGAGCTTCACCCGAAGTTTGAAAACATGGCTTGATTGCTTCGTCGAAACAACTGCTCATTAGATCGGCCAAGTTGGCCGGTGATTCGCCGCGCCTGCACGCCACCTCCTGTAACGCCATTCGATCACCAGACTTGAGCATCGACTCACCGAGCAATACAGGCCGATTCAATTCCACTTATTCCGCCGTTGGCCCCTTCCGGCCTATTAACTTATTGATGACCGAGATCCTGGCAGTTGTCTCATGGCGTCGAGTGGAATGGCAGGCGCAAATTTGAACAAGCTGCAGCCGGTTGGCCGAATGGCGTGGGATGTACGATACTCTACCTATTACCATTTTCCAAATTTAATATTTCCTACGCTGGTTTATATCTAGGCGAGCAGGAAACAAATGGTATCCGACCAAAACCGCAGGGCTTTACGAGGAAGTCAAACACAATAAGACACTTACATTTCCTAAACCTTATATTTTAGCTGTTCTTTATTTGGAAGCAAGATTGCACGAGGTTACACATTATAAATCATTTCTAACTCTTTGCTGAATACGGGACTTTATCGAGAGTTCTCCAACTTTGCTCTTGCGTAATAGAAAGCCATACAAATCGGATAGGAAACTTAGGGAGGGATTTGTGGAAAATATCGTGCGTTCCGGTTGGTCGCGCATTATTGCGTCATCGGCGACCATCCTAACAATCATTCTAGCCCTGGTTCTGAGCTCCTCGATACCCAACCCGGCGCAGGCCGACGAGCTGTATGGCCGTGTTCGCGGGATAGCAACCGACTCCAGCGGTGCCACTTTGCCAGGCGTGGAGCTCAAACTAACCAACGCCGGGATGGGGACCGTCCAAAATGACACGTCGGACTCCAGCGGCAGTTTTAACTTTATCAATCTCAAACCCGGCCAGTACAAGCTTACGGCCACCAAAGCGAGTTTTAAGACCGTTGAGGTAAGCGCGATTAAGGTTGAGCCCAACGCAATTTACGTTCAAAACGTTACGATGGAATTGGGTGGGATCAGTGAGACTATCGAAGTAGCCGCAAATCAGGCGCAGGTAGAGCAGACTAGCATGCAGTTGACTGCCACCATCGACGCGAAAACTATTACTGATTTGCCCCTGATCGGTCGGAACTGGATCAACCTCCAGCAGACCTTGCCCGGTGTTGTGACTCCCGACACTCGGTTCGGCACGAACTTCTCCACCAACGGAAGCCAGGCACAGCAGAATAGCTATTTGGTCAACGGAGCGGACTCCAACGATTTGCCGCTCAACTCTCCCCAAGTAGTCCCCAATCCCGACGCAATTGAAGAAGTAAAGATGGTGACGAACACTATCAATCCTGAATTTGGCCGCAACTCGGGAGCGGTGATTAACGCCATTACCAAGGCCGGAACAAATAACTTTCACGGCGACGCATTTGAGTTTTATCGCGATACCTTTCTGAATACAAAAAGCTTTTTTAACAAGAATCCGCAGATCTTCCACCAGAACCTCTTCGGCGGAACTGTCGGTGGCCCGGTCTGGAAGAACAAGGTTTTCTTTTTCTACGGAATTCAGATAACGCGCGCCCGCCAGCCGGACACGAACTTCATCAGCAATCCGACGGTCTTCACTAGCGGCCAATTGGCCGGCAATTTTGACCCCACAGTAATTAGCTCAAATCCTGTCCCCTTTGCGGGCGGCATTCAGGGGACCAATGGCCACTGCGCTCAAGGCACTCCTTGGAACGCGTGCTTTACCGGCGGCGTGGTCCCGACCTCTGATTTCAATCCGTTGTCGGCCACGTTGGTTCAGAATTTCGTGCCGCTGCCAACTATAAATGGCAATCAGGTAGCTCTGAATCCAGTCACAAGTGTTAAGACCAACCAGCATATCGGAAGGCTGGACTATAACTTGAACCAGAAAAACTCAATTTGGTTCTACGCACTCGCGAACGACAGTTCCAATATCAACACTTTGCCGTTCACCGGAGCGACTTTACCGGGATTCGGCGATCAAAGCACGCCTTTCACGAAACAATTCACGGCTTCGTGGAACCACATTTTTAGTTCCAATGTCCTGAATGAATTTCGTGTCGGCTACACTCGCCTAAACTTCCTTAGCGGCGTACCCGTCAATGTGCGCCAGCCGGCTTCTGTAGGATTTCCCGATATTATTCCTCAGCTCGCATCGGGTGCCGACTATCCTCAGATAAATATCACTGGATACTTTACGCTCGGCGGCACCAACAATGGGCCGCAACCGCGAAAGGATCAGACCTATCAGCTCACCGACAACTTTAGCTGGATTAGAGGCAGGCACACACTGAAGTTCGGCTACGACGGTCGTAAGTTTCAGGTTTGGAACCCTTTCGCGAACTCGAACGACGGTCTGTTTAGCTATGGTGCCACCGGTGCCTTTTCGACCGGCGACCCAGGCTTGGACTTCCTGCTTGGTATTCCTGATACTTATGCGCAAGGCTCCGGTTCGATCATCATTGCTCAGGCTTACGAACACTACCTATACGCCCAAGATCAGTGGCGCATCAAAAACAACTTGACTGTTACTCTTGGTGCAGGCTATCAGATCGACACCCCCATCAAGGAATACCAGAACAAGGGAATATCAAGAGTTTGCTTCCAACCGGGTGTTCAGTCGACCGTTTTCCCCACCGCACCTCCAGGCTACACCTTGTCTGGTGATACCAATTGCAGCAAGGCCGGCTTGGCAAGCACCAAGTTCAACCACATTGGTCCGCGTGTTGGCTTTGCCTATACGCCTGGGAATCGCTGGCTCGGCGGCGGATCTGCGAAAACTTCCATTCGCGGTGGTTTTGGAATCTACTACAATCGCGGAGAAGAAGAGCTGAACCTTCAAGATTTGGGCATTGCTCCATTTGGCCTGAATAGCCAGGGTGTGACCACCGCATCCACTCCTACAACCACGTTCTCTCCGTCGTTCCCGAATCCCTTTCTGGATATCTCATCGGGATTCTCGGTTGCGAATCCATTCCCATACACGCCGCCCGGTCCGGGAGCGACGAACATAGATTTTAGGCAATTTGAACCATTTGGCTTCAACCTCAGCACGATTCCCAAAAATTTCACTAACCCGTACTCGATGAACTTCAACTTAACGCTTGAGCATGAGCTTCCGGGCCAGACGATCGTGCGCGTCGGATATGTGGGAGCTATCGGTCGCAAGCTCATTACTTCCTATACATTTAATCCGATTACCCCCGCCGGCCTTCAGCTGTGCCTCGCCGATCCAACTTGCACTTCGGCGGCTGGGCGCGCCAATCTGCCGTTCGATCACCCGGATTTCTATCCGAACGATGGTTCGATCTGGGGTAGCGGCGGACAGCAGACAAATGGCGGGTATTCCAATTACAACTCGTTGCAGATTGTCGTCGACAAGCACCTGAGTCACGGTCTGCAGGTCTACAGCGCTTACACCTATTCCCACGCTCTAGACGTAAGCTCCAGCTTCGAGGACACAGCATTCCAATCCGCCGGTGGAGTCGACCCGTACGGCCAATTCGCGCGTGATTACGGTAGCTCCGCGTTTGATGCTCGCCATCGCTGGTCACTTACGATGACGTACGAAATACCAAGCCTGAAACATGTCTGGTCGGCAGTCCCAGGTAGACTCGTGGAAGGTTGGCGTCTGGTTGGACTCAATGCAATCCAGACTGGTTTTCCAGTTAACCTGCAAGACAGTAATAATCGCTCACTTACCTGTGACCTGTTTCAGTCTTTCTATGGCTGCCCGGATCGACCGGACTTGGTTTCTACGCCCACTATCTTTAATCCGAAGACTGCGGTGATCGGGACCAAGAACCACTACTGGTTCGATCCCGCCTCCTTCAGCCATAACGCAATCGGCACGCTGGGAAACGTTGGGCGCGGATTCCTGCGTGGCCCAGGTTATT
>DASYJM010000032.1:0-7397 GCA_035996445.1 Candidatus Acidiferrum sp.
ATGGTTTTCGTGCATCATATTGAACTGTACGGTTCATAAATACAGAAACGTGGGCATCGATTTCCTTCGCGCTACAGGCTGCATGGCTGCCGAGGCCCATCGATCTCAACAAACAGGATTGAATCTCGCCAGCTTAGTGAGGAGTCCGATGATCGATCAACATAATCTCATCACCGTCGACCGGTTCGATGGTGATGCCTACAGAAGCTCACAGGCCGCGGAGCTAGCCCTAAACGGAGCTATCCTGCGCGCAGAAATCGGCAGGAGCTACGAAGAGTTTCTGGAAATCTTTGAGAGATTTTACGCCGATGACGTCGAGGTGAGCAGTGAAGATTCGCGGGAACCTATTCGCGGAAAGGCGAGCGTACTTGCTTTACTGGTGAATTTCCTGGCGCCACTCCACGTAATGGCTGAGGTTGCCGGCTTATCAATATCTGTTCAGCAGACTGTCCTTCCTCGAGACACTGCCGTCGAAACGCATTCCGCATGGACGCTCGATGTCGCCGGCGTGACAGGCAAACGGTGCACTTTGAAATGGTACGCCATTCGGAGATGGAAGGGAGCTAGCGTCGTGTACGAGCACCACTATGATCATCAGCAGATCGGTGGCCCCCTGACACTGGACGACTTGAATTCGGATTTGGCTGGAGCGGGCACCAAGTTTCGGTTGCCCTTCTGAGGGTCTCAGGAGAAAGGACTGGAGGAACAAACGATGGCTAACGAACTCGAGGAAAAGAACAAGGCACTAGTGCTCAGGGCTTTCGATACGCTTTTCAACAAGCGGGACTACGCAGCAGCGGAGCGATTCTGGTCACCGAAATACCTACAACATAGCGCTCATATTGCTCCTGGTCGTGACGGTTTGTTTGACCTAATAAAGAGCATGCCTGCGACGCTAAAATATGAGGCCGGAACGATCGTGGCCGAGGGCGACCTCGTGATCGTGCACGGGCGATTTAGCGGTTTCGGTGCTCCCGTGAATTGGATTGCCACAGATATTGTCCGCATGCAAAACGGAATCCTTGTCGAGCATTGGGACGTGATCCAAGACGAAGCCACAGAAGAGCAATCGAAGAGTGGCGCTCCCATGTTCGGAAAGACTTTCCCAAAGTACAAATGAGAGGGAGTGGTTGAAGGGGGATAAAACCATGGGAAACGAAGGCACTTACGTAGCTCTTGGCCTGAAGGTATGGAAGGGGCAAATCGAGCGGGCAGACAAGCTTTTTGAAGGTCTCTCGTCCGAGGAGGTCCTGCGAGAAATAGCGCCGGGCAGGAACAGGCTGCTTTATTTGTGGGGGCACCTGACCGCCATGCACGACGCGATGCTTCCTCTGTTGGGGCTCGGAAAACGCCTACATTCCGAGTTTGATGTCGCCTTTGTCTCTAATCGCGACAAGTCCCAGGCCGCTATTCCTTCGCACGAGCAGGTTCGCCAGGCATGGAAAACCGTAAACGGCGAATTGTGGAAGGGGTTTGAAAAAATGTCGTGGTCCGACTGGCTCCAACGGCACACCGCCGTATCGGAAGAAGATTTCGCGAAAGATCCTTCGCGCAATCGTTTCGCCATCCTGCTGAGCCGTACGAATCACCTATCCTATCACCTCGGCCAGGCAGCGCTCGGGCTCAAGTGATCGAATGAAGAAGGATCGGAGCCGGAGAGTTCCGGCTCCGCAACAATGGAGCAAGACAATGACCAAAAAGCTCGAAGGCAAGACCGCCGTCATCACCGGCGGTACAGAAGGGATTGGGTTGGCTACGGCAAAACTTTTCGTCAAAGAGGGTGCCTATGTCTTCATCACGGGTCGCCGCCAGAAGGAACTCGACGAGGCCGTGAAGGCCATCGGCACCAACGTTTCTGGAGTTCAGGGAGACGTTGCCCTATTGGCTGACCTTGATCGTCTTTACGAGACCATCTCTAAGATGAAGGGTCGAATAGATATTGTTTTCGCCAACGCCGGCGTTGCTGAATTTGTTCCCCTTGGGGCCGTCACCGAAGTGCATTTCGACAAACTATTCAACATCAATGTGAAGGGAACGCTGTTTACGGTGCAAAAGGCCTTACCGCTACTGAATGATGGCGGCTCTATTATTCTCAACGGCTCTGTCGCGAGTGTTAAGGGTACGGCTGGCTTCGGCGTCTACGCCGCGAGTAAGGCTGCGATCCGCTCTTTCGTGCGAACTTGGACTACAGATCTGAAGGACCGTGGTATCCGCTCGAACGTTGTTAGTCCGGGTCCGATCAATACGCCGCTGGCCAGTCGGCAACCTGAGGACGTGATTGCGCGGATTGTGTCCACCATCCCGATGGGGCGCATGGGAGAACCCGAGGAAGTTGCCAAGGCGGCATTGTTCCTGGCTTCGGATGACTCCAGTTTCGTCACGGGTATCGAACTATTCGTTGACGGCGGCAGAGCCCAGGTCTAAGCGCCAATCTAAGCGAAAGGGCGGGAGACTTTTTTGGCGGGATTGCTCGGAAGGTACGAGCGACGACCTTTGCATCAAAAGGAGAAAAGGCCATGAATGGAACGGCCTCTAACAAAAGAGAGTTATCCAAGCCCGGTAAGAAACCGAGTACTTACCGTCGTATCGTCACGGGAAATGTAAACGGAAGGTCAATCGTTCAAACCGACGAGCAGATGGAGGCCTACCAGTTTAAGTCTGTTCCCGGCTACGAGCACACGCTCATCTGGATCAACGCAAGGACCCCAGATCTTAGCAAAGAGCAAAGTTTGGACCGCTATCCCGACACCGTCGTTCCAGGACCCGGCGGCACTAGTGTGCACTTCGTGACTTTTCCGCCCGGTGCGGTCTTCGCAGATCCGTCCTTCGACGGCGCGGCCGCGCAAGAAGAAGCGTTGGTTCGTCTGCGAGGATTAGCCGATCACTTCGAAAAGGAAGATCCCGGGATGCACAAAACGAACACGGTCGACTATGCAGTTGTCTGCGACGGAGAGATTTGGCTGGAGTTGGACGACAGCGAGACGCTGCATATGAAGCGCGGCGACGTGGTTGTGCAAAACGGGACGCGCCACGCCTGGCGGAATAGAGGCACAAAGCCCGTCACGATGCTCTTTTTCCTGAATGGCGCAAGAGCATGAAGAGCCTGTGGAGCTGGCTCTTGAAGCGTAGGATGGGCTGACGCAGTGGTCGCAGCCGGTAACGGCGCCTCTCTCGGTGACCTGTGCACCCTGGTATGGAGTTTGCATCCGCCACGGCCTTCTTCGCTTCGTCTTCCCTGGGTACGTCCGCGAGGTAATCCTGCGTCGTCGCAAGGGATTCGTGCCCAAGCTCCTGCATCAATCTCGGCAGCGGCACGCCTTTGAGATAACGTCGGCTGGCTCCTGTCTTGCTCAGTTTGTGTAGTTCTGCGTGGAATTTCGCACCCGCTCTCTTGGCGAGATCCTGTAAGTCCCGAAGCAAATGCTGGTTCGGTTTTCCCTTGCGGTTGGGAAAGAGATATTCAGAGTCGCTGTGCTTGCGCTGCTCGTTTATTTTCCCTGCAAGCCGTGGGCTGATTTCGACGGTGCGGGTTATGTGCTGCTTGCCCCGGATCGTCAGGGTCACGCCCGTCAAGTCACGGTATTGAGACGAGCAGTACCCCAACCCCGCCCGAAGTGATTCGAGTCCCAATGTCGTTGCGAAGAGGATCGGCTTTTGGCCGGGAGATGTATTTTGTTAAGTCAGCAACCGGCCGGCATTATTCTTCGCCATCATCAGATATTCTTTGATAAAGTGCCGATCTAAGTAACAGGCTAATGCATTTCGTGGGGGAACCTGGCTACGCACACTTGGACGGTTAAGAGCGGCCCGAGGTCTAATGGCGGTTTCGTGCAGAGCGTCGCCTACCCCGCTTGGACGACCGTCGCAAAGAATGGCAACATGAATGGGTGCCCATGAGGAAATTTATGAAACCCTTAAATGCTTTCATCGTTGGTGCATTTATGCTCTATTCTTCGTTTAGTCTTTCAACCTCTTATGCGAGACAACTATTCTCACTGACGTTGCATGCGCCGAACGAACCGGTGAAGACTGGATCGGAGTTGAGTCTTACAATAACGGTGACCAACACTAGTGATCACAACCTGAGTTTCGGGATAGCTCCGGGAATAGCGCCTGACCAGACGATGAGCTACAACATAGAAATCCGCGATACCCGGGGACAGGAGGCTCCTCCGACACCATTTCTTCGAGACTTAAGGGAACACCCTACTCCAACTTCGGGAAGCGTTTTCGGCTACACGCTGACGCCCGGCAATTCGTATAGGGAGCAGTTGGCAATAACGAGACTGTATGTTCTGCGTTCCGGCAAGTACACGATGCAGGTTGCACGAAGCCAGGAGCCACGGCCTAATACGGCCGCCATCGTCAAATCCAACACGATCACGATCACGGTCGACGGATAGATTATAGGACCGCTGAGAGGGGAAATGAGTCTTGGCAGTCAGTCATTTGATGTCGGGCGACCGTATTGCCCTGTGGTTCCGAGGGGTACAGAGCAATACTCCATCCTGGATCAGATTCACTTTCGAAGCTCCCGCTCGGCAGTGTATGTGATAGCCGTCCCTAACGAGGAGCAGGAGATGTCGAACGAACCAACCACTGTCCAATCAGACAATGTGGATATCAAGGACTCCGACACCCATAGGGCCTCATCACTCGATCTGACTGTAGGAAGAGGAAAATCATCGCAAAATTTCTTTTGCGGACCCTTACCTACTCTCTCTTCGTGATTGAGTACAGCTGGACCGATCGGTTCACTAGAGGAAAGCATCGCCGGATCAACTGATTAGATGGTGTTGCATCTCCCGGTTGAGCTGGCACGCGTTACCGGACATCTGGCTCAGTTCTCCGGTAAGCGCGTTCTTCACCAACTATAGTGAACCTTGTAGCTCACCGTTTTCTCCCCACCAGGTGGAATTTGTGCGTCGAATTCGACGGTGCGGCTATCGAGCTTTTTGAACGAGTCAGAATTCTTGAGAATGTCCCAAGTCGTCCAGCGGTAAAGATGTTCAATGATGCGTACCTCGACAGGCTCGCTCTTGTGATTGCGCACCTTGATTTCAAATGATTCGTCGAGCCACCGCGCATTGAAATCTGCGTGGTATTCCGTGCGGATGCGCTCCCCGGTCATGTCGAAGGCGTTGCCGGTATAGAGGCGGATGGTCTCGTCCTTGGGAGTGTGATCGATGTCGTTCTCCCCGGTGAATTCGAGTTGACCATCATCGTCGCGCCGATAGAACCGCACGCGTCCTTTTGGAAGCGGCATGCCAAGATGATTCTCGAGGCTGTTCTTAAACTCCTGCATGACCCAGACTTTGGGATTGGAGAGGATGCCGTAGCTTTCCTGCTGGCGGATGCTCTCCATTGGCCAATTCTGATAATTTTGGTCAATTCTAAATCCATCGTAGACATAGAGAGTCTTGGACTGAATCCCGGCGGCGCGGACCATTTCTACTTGCTTGGTTTCACGATCGTGGAGAGTGGTAGCGTGCTCAAGCGTGTAGAGATGATATTCGTCGAAAGTCTTTTCTGTCAGCGGTGGACCAACAAACTGACCACCAGCTACTCCCCCTATCGTTCCTCCGTTTATGGGTGAACCAGGCGGCGGAACCTTGTTCACATCGCCAGCCATCAGCTTGACGCGGGCATCGCGAAAGGTTTTGCCGCTTTGATTGTCAAGAGTTACCCAACCGACCAGCTCGAGCACATTCGATTTCGGCGGCGCGATCACGTTATAACTTGCGTTCCAGTTCATCCCTCCGGTCACATAGCTGAACTCGGCCGAGAGAGCACCCGGCTTGTCGCTTAGCAACTCCCAGGAGAGCGTGGGCTTGAGCACAGTATCGTCAACCAGCGCAGGAAATTCGGGCTGACCTGGCAAGGAGAATTGCAGCTTGCCGTTTACCTCAATGATGGGTTGCTCGCTGCCCTGGGCCACCGCGGCCTGTTGTGCGGCATAGTCTGCGCCGTACGTTTGAAATGCGGCGTAATGGGATACATACCCGCTGCGAATGATTTTGCCTTGCACGGTCCGCAAAGTGCCATCCTTGTCGGTCTCGAGGAAATCAATGGTCTTGCCCTCATAGAGGGAAAGGAGCAACTGTTGAGAGACAGGATCATTGCGGTAGTTCTGCTCGAGGATTTGAAGATGACGACCAGGGTCCAGCGGGCGGAGGATCACGGAATCGGTCTCGAGATGAGCGGTGATATCGGTCACTTGAACGTGGTTAACGCCTGAGCGTAAATCGAGGGGCAGCTTTTGACGCACGACGGCAAACTGCTGGTTGTAAATCGTGAGGGCCGCGTCCCCCTTTAGCTCCTCCGCTTTGCTGGAAGCGAACACTCTATCGAATTTGTAGGACACTGGCCCGAGCACGACCGCTGACAAACAGAAACTTCCGATCCACTGAGCTAGTTTCACGTGAATGAACCTCAATTTAATAAGACACCGCTGGATGCGGCCGGGTTCCCAATCTACTTTTCGAATCTTAATCTTATTTAGCGCCAAATCCTGGTAAGTCGTGCCAGCTCAACCGGTCGATGCAACACCATCTAATCAGTTGACCAGTCAATACTTCCCCTAGAAACCAGTCTGTCCAGCTTCCTCATTCAGAACTAAACAGGGTGCTTGTTTCCTTTGATTCAACACTCCCGAACGACTTTGGCCATTGAGACTTCTGCAAATAGACTTCGAGCTAGTGTTGCGTCGACCCATTGAGATCACCCGCCTTACCGGGTGCGAGTCATCCTTGAACAACACGTAGTGACGACCAAGTTTATGTGCAGGGATTTTTCTCTCACGGATTGCTACTTCGATGAACCACGGGGTGCTACCGATGTAGTCGGTGGCTTCTTTAATGCGCAGACCACGACCGGCAGACAAAGTAATTTCGGACACGGGTCGCATAGGCGGACCAAGACCTTTGTCTCAGTGCCTACTTACCCAAAAAATTCAGGGGGAGTTTCGGCTTCATCGTGGCAGGCTGACCTTTGACGCGGGTCATTTCGGATACCGTTCCCACGAAGATGATGCGGGTATGTTGCGGTGTGTTGAAAGGTTGGCTCCAGCGGCGTTTTCCTTGTGAGTCTGTGAAGCGCACATGGAATTTTGCATCTTTCGGAGGCCGACCCCGGCCGACCTTTTGATACTCCCAGCCATCACTTCCGCGGAATCGCGCGTACACACTGGCCATGCTGGCTCCTTTTAAATGCTGGAAAAAGGTAGCAAGGCGGTAGCAAGCCATCGATAGTACCGTAGCTTAGCGGGTACTATGTGCGTTCGGACTCACCCTTTACAAAACGTTCCGGAGACATGGTTTACAACTCCTGGCTGGATTAATCCAGCCAGGAGTTGCCGATGCCATGGAAGGAACGGTCGATCGTGGAAGAACGCATGC
>DASYJM010000033.1:0-116169 GCA_035996445.1 Candidatus Acidiferrum sp.
ATCCACCGTGCCTTCCGTAACCTGCTTGATCCCCCCGCCAGAACCAATGGATTGATAGTTGATCTCGATGTCGGGGTTTTTCTTGTGATAGTCATCAAACCATTTCGAATATATTGGATTAGGGAACGTGGCGCCCGCGCCGTTGATGGAAAGCGCGGCCCGGGCCACACCGACTGCGACGAGCGCAAGAACAGCAAGGAAAAATGGTGCGAGTCGCTTCATGCGTTTTTTCTCCACAGTTCTGAGATGAGATTAGAAGCGCATCAGTGTGGCTGGTTTTTGTTACGGGATTGTTACAACCTCGATGTAAGTCTCTTAAAATTGGTACCAGCCGTAAACATAAGTAAACGTTGCAGTTATTTGTTGCCAAACAACAATAGATAGAAAATCGGCCCAGGCAGCTATTGAGCGGTTACCGGCTTCCTACTATTGTTCTTTGAGATGGCGGGAAACGTAAATTTGGAACGCGGAGTAGGTTTGCATCGCCGAACTAACATGGTGGTGTGTCTTGCTCTGGCGGTCCTGTTTTTGTACCACCCGTATCTTGCAGTTACCCCGTCTTCAAACGTCCTGAATATTCACCACACGTTGAGTTACCGCGCCACCGTGGGCTCTTCCGAATTGCAGCATTTTAGTCCGACGGATGCGCGCAAAATTCTCGCGCTGTCGGTCGCAATTGTATTGAGTTGGCTGGATGCCCCCGCCAATCCAATTGATAACCGACTGGTACGGCGCGGCCGGTGTGAATATTAATATTCCGCTATTCAACGGTTTCATGTTTGACGCACGGGCAAAAGCGGCGGATCTACAAACGGACGCAAATCGCCAAAGACTGGCGGATCTGAGAAATAACATTGCCCGGGATGTGCGTAACGCGTGGCAAGATACGAACCGGGCCTACGAACGTCTTTTTGTCACCAGGCAGCTCCGCGAGCAGGCGAATCTGGCCTTTGACCTGGCACAATCCCGCTACAATTTGGGACTCAGTTCCATCGTGGAGTTCAGCCAAGCCGCTTTGCAAAAGACCGAAGCGGACATCGAAAGTACCGATGCCGAATACCAATATCGCTTGACCCAAATAGTACTCGCCTTTACCATGTCGGCACCGAAATAGTCTCCTTGGTGCAGAAGGTAGAGGCCCGTTACTTGGACGCTACGAAAAGGGATGCTCAGCTGGCTCAAGAGTACATGGTTCCTATGCATCAGCAGTCCCCGTTCGGCTTGTTCGCCTGCTGTTGAATCTATCAACAATTTTCGTAACTCCCATCCCAACTGCGGTTTAAATCGAAGCCGTGCCGGTGTGTTGCAGGATATTCACGTCGGATTCACGCAACCGTAAGATGCAGCCTTTACCGTTCTGGGCCACACGACAGATTATTCCGGTACATCTTGAATTTCGATCTAAAGAGAGAGGCAATGAGAAAACTAGCGGCATTGACACTATCCCTGTTCCTGACTTCAGGAATAGCATTCGCTGATTCGCCGAAAGACACCGACGCTACCCCGGCCAAGAAAACACCATCGGAGAAAGCCAAGACATCCGATAAATCGGATTCGGCCATTGCTGCTGAGATTGAAGAGCTCCGTCAAACTCTCCAATCGCAACAGGAACAATTGCAATTGCTGAAAGAACAGCTTGCCAAGCGCGACCGTCAGATCGATGAAGCTCGCGAAGCGGCTGCCGCGGCGAATTCGCGTGCCAACGAAGCTAATGTAAAGGCCAGCGAGGCGGTTACGACCAGCGCCGCAGCCAGATCCGCCTCTGCAGCGATCAGCAACACTGCTGTCGCCAGCAATGCGGGCGACCCCATCGTGACTCAACAGGGCTCAGACCCCAAGCCTAAAGCGGCGGAAGACGGACCGGCGTCTATTAAATATAAAGGCGTCTCGCTGACACCTGGTGGATTCATCGCGGCGGAGACAATTTACCGTACGCGGGCCACCAGCGCGGACATCAACACGCCATTTAACAGTATCCCGCTCGGCGGCAACTCGCTGAGCAAGGTTTCAGAGTTCAACTTCACTGCCAGACAGAGCCGCGCAACCTTACTCGCGGAGAGCACCGTTGGCACCACAAAGCTTACTGGTTACTATGAAGCTGACTTCCTGGGTGCCGGCACCACTTCGAACAACCGCCAGAGCAACAGCTACGTATTTCGCCAGAGGCAACTCTTCGGGCAGGTAGCCTTTGCCAGCGGTTTGTCCATTACCGGCGGGCAGATGTGGAGTCTCGCCACAGAAAACAAGAAGGGCATCCAGAATCGTCAGGAAGCATTGCCAATGCAAATCGACCCGCAATACGTGGTCGGCTTCACTTGGCAACGTGCTTATGGCTTTCGCGTAGTGCAAAGTATGCTTAACAACCGCCTTGCCTTGGGCATCGCGGTGGAAGGCCCCCAATCGACCGTGGGTGGGAGAGGCTTCAGCACCTACACGAATGCGGCGGGAGCCACGTCGCAGAATTTCTTCGTCAACGCGCCCGGAAATGGCGGCGGCCTTTACAACGCATTTGATGCGACCGGCTACACCGCAAATAAAGCCCCTGATCTCATCGCCAAACTTGCCGTCGACCCGGGATGGGGGCACTACGAACTGTTTGGCATTATCAGCACCTTCCGTGCTCGCGTTTACCCGTGCGCCACGGTTAGCCCCAAGGCCAGCACAGCGAGCACCATACTCGTCGGTGCGCCACTTAGTTGCGGAGAGGCCCCAACCGCCACTACACCGTCAGCGGCCGGCGCCTTTAACGATTCACGACTAGGAGGCGGACTAGGTGTCAGCGCCACCGTACCGCTGATCGCAAAGAAACTGGACGTGGGTTTGAAAGTTGTAGCGGGCGACGGGATCGGGCGCTTTGGATCAGCGCAAATTCCCGACGTGACTGCCCGTCCATTCGGCACTTTGGCTCCCATCCGCACCGGACACGCGATGGCGAGACTGGAATTCCATCCCAATCCAAAATTGGATCTGTACGCATACGTCGGTGACGAGTATGGCGCCCGCGCAGCATACCGAGGCTATTCGTCAGTAAGGCTGACGACAAACACGCTTACCGGATCAGCGCCTGGAGCCCCGGTTACCACCACCACCACGGTGACCACTTCTACCGGCGGAATCGGAGGCTATGGCTCACCATTCGCCAACAACTCCGGCTGCAGCACGGAAGTGGCTCCGACCAACCAGAACACCCCCGGCACCGGCGGAACCTGCGCAGGAGACACTCGCAACATTATCGAGGGTACCATCGGCTTCTGGCATAGGTTCTATAACGGACCGAAAGGCCGCATCCAGTGGGGTATTCAATACGCGTACTTCACGAAGAGCGCGTGGTCTGGCAACAACAACACGCCCGGAGCATTTACGATTGATCCGAAAGCAGTCGACAACATGGTGTGGACTTCGTTCCGCTACTACCTGCCATAAGACCGGCAGGGCGTCTCTTTTAACAAGGGGCCGCGGAAGGGCAGCTCCCCCTGGGCGGCCCTTCCTTTTTTTTGTTTTGAATGTGGATTGAGCTAGAAACGGTAGTTCACTTCTGTGAATCCGAGCAGGCCGTTGCTGCTGCCGGGATAAATTTTATCGATCACCGCGCGGCCTTGTGCGTAGCCAAAATACAGACCCAGCGTAACGCCGTGGGTAAATTTATAGTCCGCGCTTATGTCGTAAAGATTTGCCAAAGCGGTCGAGCCATTGGATGGCCGCCCGGAAAATCCAAATGTCCATGGCTGGTATGCGCCGCCGCCCGTGTACCAGAGGTCGTGGCTGTTGGCCAGCCACAGACAATGAACATCCGTGCGCACTACCAGCTTTTTACCCGCACGCAGCATCAGCTCCGCGAACAGGTCGCGATTATCCATTTCGTTGAAAAACGGAAAACGCGCGTAAACCCGGGGCGTCGGTAGCACCGCAAAGAATGTCCCGTGCGTATCGTCCGCCGGATTGCCATCTCCGCTGGAATAAAAATAACCACCGCGAATCCACGGACGAACGGAAGGCGCAAAATGCGGTTGGAAACCAATTTCAGCAGCCCCCGCGGCCGATCGTTGCGTGAGCGTGCCCCAGCGCCCAGTTTGCAACACGCCCCAACCGAGTACATCGACTGTGCCGGCCACTGCGGGGAGCGCAGCAATAAAATGGCCCCCATACGTGCCAACATCAATTGGCTGTAGATCGCGATTGCGAGCGGCTGCAGCGCGGTTATCAGTTTTTACCAGGCTGCGGTCGTCATGATAGAACAGTCCAAACGCACGCCATTCCGCGTGCACCTCGCCCTTATCCAGCTCCCGGGTAACGGAAACATAAGCGATGGGCGTGTTCACCCAGCCCCAACCATCCACCTGGAACACCCCACGCGTGGGAATCGCACCGACCGCGGTGAAATTCCACGGACCACTTGCATAAACGTAGTGCGCACCGTCAAGGCTTCGCATCACGTCCGAAAAACCAAAAGTGCCGATTAATCTTTGCGCTATGCGATCGTTCTTCACGGATGCGAGCGTGGCATTGGCTGGTTTTACCTCACTGCCGTCAGTAAATTCAAAACGGCCCAATTGCACGCTGGCGTGATCCCCTTTCAGACGCACGAAGGCCTGCTTCGGAAAAATGAACGCCGTGAATTGATTCTTGTCGTTGGCCGCGTAATACGCGGCTCCCAGCCCTAGCTGCCCTTGCGGAGCCGCGTCGACCGCGCGGTCTGGCAGCCCCAGTAGCACGGGAACCGCAAACTCCATGGTCCAATCAAAGTTTTGCCGCTTTTGCGACAACGCAAAGCGCATCAGCGTGCCGGAGTAGCTGTAAAAATTCTGGCCTTTCGCCGGGAACCAATCCCAGACTTCGTATCGTTCGCGAATGTTGCCTGAAAAAGTAACTGACCCGATTTGAAGCGGCGGAGGATCGGACTGTGCTCGAACATAAGCACCACAGCTGAGAATCGCCAGAGTCGCGATTAGGAATTTCTTCAAGCAGAGTTCCACTGTCATAGGCTGGTCATCTCCCGGCAGAAATAAGCCTGTCTACACGGATCCGCAGCTGAAACACACCCTGTTAAATTTCGCCGCGTGGGGGCGTGCAACGAAACATCATCCATTTGGAAATGGAACCTTAGAACTTGCGGAGATTCTTAATTCGAATGGCTGGAAGAGCAATAATTCAAAAGCACTAGGCTATCGACCATGATACCTATGCGAATTCGAGACGAGAAAGGATCAAGCTGACTGAGGGGAGATAGGGACCAGAGCCAGGGGTGTTCTGGTCCCCAGGTAGGACATGAATGGAAGATCAAACGCGGCTAGTCTTGCAGTTCAACCGCTGAACCCTCATGAAGGCCGTATGAATTTTCTGTGACACGCGAGGCAGTTGTGGATCCTCCGTCCCCCGAGTCATTAGCCACCAGCAAGCCCCGGCCGTGGCGCACGTCCAGGCCGCGAACCCAAAAAATAATGTCCTCAGATATGTTGGTAGCGTGATCGGCGATGCGCTCCAGATGGCGCGTCGCCAGGACGTATTGCAAGCCAGGGCTGATCATCGCCGGTTCCTGCATCATGCGTCGCAGCAATTCCTCAAAGATGCGATCGCGATATTGATCCACGGCATCGTCGCTCTCAAGCACTTGCAAAGCCATTTCGACATTCTTGAAAATTAAAGCCCCCAGGCTTTTGCCCACCATGCTGCGCACTGCGGCGGCCATCGGTGTCAGTTCTTCTATTGCCGCGATTTTAGGCATTTCCCGAAGCGAGATGACGCATTGGGCCAAATTCACAGCCAAGTCGCCAATGCGCTCGAGATCGTTGGTGATCTTCAGCGCGGCGACGATCAGCCGCATTTCGTCGTCGTTAAAGCTGCATTGGCGTAACAAGCGAATAGCATGTTCATCGATGACCACTTCCATTTCGTTGATGCGCGGCTCAAGCAGGAATACTTCGCCCGGTAGGTCCGCTGTCCGCGAACTGTCCACGTTCACGAGGGCGTCCAATGCGCGATTCATGGCGCCTTCCACCGTGCGGGACATCGAAACCAGATAATTCACCAGCGTGTCATATAGCACCACCCCGGTTATTTCTGTAACGCTTGCCATAGGCTGGCCTCTTTAGGAGCAACTCTGCGCAAACGGTCGCTCGCTCCACGCAAGTGTGCCGCCACCAGTGTTACAGGATGTTCACACGCATATGAATGCTCGAATTACTTCGGTGGGCGTATCGAAGTTTGCAGCCGCTGAGGACGACTAAAAGAAATCACATCAAGCCAAGTTACGCCGAGGGAGTCCGTCTGCCGCGGTTATTTCTGGCCGTGGTGCTGGGAGTCGCATGATGCATCGCCCTTTGTCCCTCGAAAACCGGCACGGAGAAATGAAAATGTGAGCCTTTGCCAAGTTCGCTTTCCACCCAGATGCGCCCGCCTTGCGCCTCGATCAAGTGTTTGGCGATGGCCAGGCCGAGCCCCGTCCCGCCTGCCTCCCGCGATCGCGCCGCGTCGACGCGGTAAAAGCGCTCAAAAATGCGTGACTGATCCGTCCGGGGAATCCCAATGCCGGTGTCGGACACTGTGAATACCACTTCCAATGCGTGCGCCTCTGCACTCAGCACGATCTCGCCGCCAGGCAGGGTGTATTGGCGCGCATTATCCAGGAGATTTTGCAGTACCTCAGCCAAGCGCCGGCGGTCTCCCGCGACCGTTGGTAGATTTGACGGTATTTTCACCGACAGGTTCAGACCATTTTCCAAGGCGCGGTGTTGAGCCGTCGCCAAGCAACTGTCGACAATTTGCGAAACGCTGACCTCGTCAATCTCCAGCTCCAAACGGTCAGAATCCATCTGTGAAAGACGAAGCAGGTCTTCGGTCAACCGGGCCAGCCGCCGGGCATGCTCCAGAATTATTTCGAGGAAGCGCACGCGATTCTGGGCATCGTCGATAGCCCCAGCCAACAACGTCTCCGCAAATCCTTGTATAGCGGTGAGTGGCGTCCTGAATTCGTGCGACACGTTAGCCACAAAATCGCGGCGCACCCGTTCCAAACGGCGCAATTCGGTGATGTCGTGCAGCACCAGTACGGCGCCGAGAGTATCGCCTGCACGCACGGACGCTACCGTGGCGGCAAAATATTTTTGACGCAGCGTTCCAGTGACGATTTCCGCTTCAACCCGGGATTCGCCGTGCAATACATGCCGTACCGCCTCGATCAGTTCCGTCTGCCGTACAATTTCTACCAGCGCGCTACCCGATTTCGGCGGGAACTTTAGATTAAGTATTCCCGCAAATCCCTGATTGGCGAAAAGCAGGCGTTCAGAACCGTTCACGACCGCAACACCCTCCACCATGCTTCCCAGAATAGCCGTGGAGAGATTTCGTTCTTCCGTCAAAGTGCGGATAGTTTCGTCGAGTTGTGCTGCGGTGCGATTCATTGACGCGCCCAAGGCGTCCAGAGCGTCCCCGGAACTGTCGGAAGGAATCGCCGTGAAGTCACCCGCAGCCACGCGTCGGGAAAAATCCTTCAGGCGCTCCACACGATCGGTGAAAACACGTGAAATCTCCAACGCCGCAACTCCTGCAATGAGCAAAATAACAAAGGAGGAAAGCCACAGGCTCCGGCGAAACGATTGCAGGACATCATCCACGGTTTCAACCGGTAGCGCGAAGCGCAGAATGATAGGTGGTCCAGTTGCCATGTCGTGCCGAAGTGCGTAATAGTGCAGGTCGCGGTTCACGGTGACGCTGTGACGAATGGCGCGCCCGCTGCCTTTCGCCAGCGCCTCACGAACTTCCGGCCGATTGATGTGATTCTCCATGGTTTGCGAGTCGGATTGGGACTCGGCAAACACCTGGCCGTCACTACCAATTATCGTTACGCGCGCACCGCTGGCCGCCATTTGCGAAACCCACTCTTTTAGTTTGGCGGCGTCTTCTGAGCGCGAGGGTGGCAAAGCCGGCAGGGCCGATGCGCGGGCCTGCGCGATTCCGGCAACGGCACTAAGTTCGGAATAGGCGGTACGCTCGTAGGCGCGGCGCAGGGCGCGTTCCGCGAAGAAGTCTACCGCGAGCAAAGCGCTGACGAGCAGCGCCAGGAAGGTAAGGCCGAGTTTTGCGAAAAGATTACGCCGCACGGGTTTCGAACAAGTATCCCGCTCCGCGCACCGTTTTCAAATGCATCGGATTTTCCGGGTCTGGTTCGATCTTTTCGCGCAAGCGGCGGACATAAACGTCAACGCTTCGAGGGGTGACGAAACGATCCGTTCCCCAGACAGCGTCGAGCAACTGATCCCTGGTGAACACGCGATTCGGGCGCGAAGCAAGATAATACAACAAACGAAACTCAAGTGTGCTGAGCGGCACTGCTTTTCCTGAATGGCTTACGCGATAAGATGCCGGATCAATCGCCAATTTACCGATTTCAATAATGCGCGGCGAATCCGTGGGCGGCTCCGCGCGGCGCAACAACGCTTTGACGCGCGCAATCAATTCGCGGGGGCTAAATGGCTTGGTAACATAGTCGTCAGCTCCCATTTCGAGACCCACGACGCGATCCGCCTCATCGCCACGCGCGGTAAGCATGAGAATTGGCAAGCGATTGAGCGAATCATCGCGCCGAATTTCTCGGCAAATATCTAAGCCGGAAAGCTTGGGAAGCATGAGGTCCAGCAGCAGCAGATCGGGCGGAGTTTTTTTGAGAAAGCTTAAGCCGCTGTTACCGTCCGAAGCGGCGCTGACCTGGAAGCCCTCATTGGCAAGGTTGTAACGCACCAGTTCAACGATGTCGCGGTCGTCCTCAATGATCAGAATGCGTTTCATGCTGATGGAGCGGGCCTTCCGGTGTCTGGGCGGCAGTGTATCGTACAGCGGCGCGTTGCGATAGACATGTGCAGGATCTTGATGGGTCGGAATCTCAATGGACACGGCTCATTGTGGCAAAACCCGTGTGAAGCGGATATGACACGCACATGAACGTCCTATGAACGCCAGTTTGAGTCGCCCTGGGTTTGAAAGGCCCGGCGTGAAAACTCGCTTCAACAAGCTAGGTAGTGAAAGCCAGCGCCAGCAGCGTTTTTTGCTCCAGCGCGTGTGCTTTCGCGGACCCGGTTGCCGGGCTGGCGCTGCTAGAGCGCTTTACGGAGCGCAAGCGCAATCCCAATCCTTTAGCTAAACTTTCAAGCCGCGGCACCACATAGAAATAGCCGCCCATATTCCGCGGCTCTTCCTGCACCCAGATAATCTCGCGTGCATTGGGATGCGCGGTGATCGCCGCACTGATATCCAGTCTCGGCAACGGATAAAACTGTTCCAGGAAAAATATTGCCGTCTCGGTGTCATTGCGGCGTTTGCGCTCAGCGCGCAATTCGTGGCCAACCTTGCCGCTGGCAATCAAAATACGTTTCGCGTCCGTTACTTCGCGATCGGGGATTAATGGCAAGAAGCGTGGTTCGGCAAAATCCTGAATCTGCGAGCTGGCGTCGGGATGACGCAGCATGCTCTTAGGCGTAAACACGATCAGCGGCTTGCGCCACGGGCGGCGCACTTGCCTTCGCAGCATGTGAAAATATTGCGCGGCCGTCGAAGGCTGGCAGATCTGAATATTGTCTTCGCCCGCGAGTTGCAGAAATCTTTCAATGCGCGCGCTGGAGTGCTCAGGGCCTTGGCCCTCGTAGCCATGCGGCAGCAGCATCACCAATCCCGACGGTAAATCCCATTTATCTTCGCCGGCGCTGATGAATTGATCGATAATCACTTGCGCGCCATTCACAAAATCGCCGAATTGCGCTTCCCAGGCGATCAGCGCTTCTGGGTAATCGCGGCTGAAGCCGTATTCGAAACCGACGCACGCGGCTTCCGACAAGGGAGAATTGGCGATCTCACAAAATGGCCCGCCGCGCGTAAGATGCGCGAGCGACAGATATTCTTCTTCGGTTTGCGTATCGACTAACACCGCATGCCGCTGATTAAATGTGCCTCGTTGTGTGTCCTGCCCCGTCAAGCGAACGGGATTGCCTTCCAGCAACAGGGATCCAAACGCCAGCGCTTCCGCGAAGCCATAATCCACCGCACGTTTCCCGTGCCCCATCTCTATGCGCTGTTCAAGCAGCTTCACAATTTTGGGATGAACGTGAAAGCCTTCCGGAACGCGGCAAAGTGCATCGGTAATTTTCACCAATTTCTCGAGCGGCACGCCGGTATCGACTTCCAGCGAGGCGTCATAGCGCCCGCGTTTATAGGGCGACCAGTAATCCGGCAATTTGCGCAGGTGCGGTAATTTTTTCAGCTCCTGCGCCTTGCTTTGCTCGCTTTCGTACTCGGCGCGAATCTCTTCAGCCATCGCGGCCGGATCAATTCCCGTTTGCTTGGCATACAACTTCCAGAGTTGTGGATGACTTTTTATTTTTTCGTAAAGCAACGGCTGGGTGATAGTGGGATCGTCCACTTCGCTGTGCCCATGGCGGCGATATCCGATGATATCCACCACCACGTCGCTGCCAAATGTGGCCCGATAATCCGCGGCAATCTTTCCAATGCGAACAACCGCTTCGGGATCCTCGGCATTTACGTGAAACACCGGGACAGACTGGCGCTTGGCGATGTCAGAGGCAAAGCGCGATGACTGTGCTTGAGCCGGGCGTGTGGTAAAGCCGATCAAATTATTTACGATGATATGCACCGTGCCGCCCACGGTATAGGCCTTTAAGTCTGCCAAATTCAACGTTTCTGCCCAGATGCCTTGGCCGGCGAAGGCGGCATCGCCATGCATCACAATGGGCACAATAGCTTTCGTGCTATCTCCGCCGAGGCGTGTCTGCTTGGCGCGGGCGCGCCCCATCGCTACCGGATCGACCGCCTCCAGATGGCTGGGATTCGATACCAAGTGAATACCAATTTGCTTCCCGGTCGTGGTTTTGAATATTCCGGTGGCACCCACGTGATATTTCACGTCGCCGGCACCAAGAACGCTGCGCGGGTCCACATCCTCAAATCCGGAAACCACCTGATGAGCCGGCTTGCACGCGGTGTGCACCATCACGTTCAGGCGCCCGCGATGGCTCATGGCAATAACGCTCTCCCGCGCCCCGGCTTCTGCCGCGGCGTCCAACAGCGCATCGAGCAGGGGTATCAGCGCGGTCACCCCTTCGAGAGAAAACCGTTTCGCCCCAAGGTAGCGTGCCTGCAAAACCTGCTCGAAGAGGTCTGCTCGGACCAGGCGCTCAAGAATCCGCCGTTGATCGACTGCTGGGGCCGGGCTTTCCAGACGCTCTGCAATCCACTGCCGCCGTTCCTGCTCCGGCAGGTGCATAAATTCGGCGCCCACGGTACCGCAATAAATTGCGCGGGCTTTGTCGGCGGCGTGGCCGGCCAAATTCAGTTCCGGACGTTTTATTGGTTCAAGAAAGCCAAGTGGGTCGAGATTGGATTCGTAAAAACCCCAATGGCGGAACAATTCAAAAACACGTTCGCGCTCTGCCACACCCCCGTTTTTTCCGCCGCCATTGGCGGTCTTCTTGGCGGATTTCGAAGGCTTTGCCGCGCGCTCTTCTTCGAGAATGGTTCTGTTAGCCATAACCGTCCAATCTTCATTTTGCCATAGATTAAAATTGCCTGCCGGGGCTCCCTAAAGGGCGGTCCACAAGCGTTTAATTATTGTTCCTGCCAAGAAAGCTGCTAAACAGAAATAGCGGCATCTCAGGTACAATAGAAAGGGACAATCTTGCGTAAGAATGTAGCGATTACAAGTAGCGGCGGGCAGCAAGTGAATCACAGAACCTAAGGTGTAAGCACAACAATGCCAGTACCTATTTCACAGATGTGGACGGTAGCCTCCTACGTCTTGAAGCAGAAAATCCGGGGACGTAAGCGCTACCCCTTCGTCTTGATGCTGGAACCGCTTTTCCGCTGCAATCTGGCCTGCGCGGGTTGCGGGAAGATCCAATATCCAGCGCATATTTTGAAAAAGGAATTGACCCCCGAAGAATGTTTCAAGGCTGTGGACGAGTGCGGCACGCCGATGGTTTCTATACCTGGCGGCGAGCCACTGATGCACTCGCAAATCGACAAAATCGTCGAGGGCCTGGTAGCGCGCAAAAAATATATTTATCTTTGCACCAACGCACTCTTGCTGAAGGAAAAGCTGCACCTCTTCAAGCCCAGCAAATACCTGACCTTTTCCGTCCATGTAGACGGCCAGCGCGAGCATCACGATTTCTCGGTGTGCCGCGAAGGCGGTTACGACCTGGCCATCGAAGGCGTCCGCGAAGCCGTAAAACAAGGCTTCCGCGTCACCACGAATACCACGCTCTTTGACGGCGCCGACCCCAATAGTGTGCGCGATTTTTTCGACGAAATGATGGAAATAGGCGTAGAGGGCATGATGCTTTCGCCGGGTTACTCCTATGAAAAGGCCCCGGATCAAAGGCATTTCCTGGGCCGCGCGCGCACTCGCCGCTTGTTCCTCGCGATTCTGTCAAACCGCAAATCCACTTGGCAATTCAATCAATCGCCACTATTTTTGGAATTTCTGATGGGCAAGCGCACTTACGCTTGCACCCCATGGGGCATGCCGACCTACAACGTTTTTGGCTGGCAAAAGCCCTGCTACCTTCTGCAAGACGGGTACGCCGACACGTTCCAGGAATTGCTGGACGCTACCGCCTGGCAGAATTACGGCACCGAATCCGGCAATCCCAAGTGCGCCAACTGCATGGTGCACAGCGGCTACGAAGCATCGGCCGTGGATCACACTTTCAGTGGCTTGCGGGGCCTCTGGGCCACCGCAAAAGCTACACTGTCCGGCAAGTACGAAGACGCCGACGCGCGCGCGCTTCTGAACGAGCCAAGTAAGCCAGTGCACGCATACAATCCGCTCGTGCAGATCGATCCGGGCAAGGGCCAATTAACAGAAACCCGAGCCTGACTTGCAAAAACATAAGACCAGAAACTAATCGCTATCATGGATATTAATCCCGACAAATTAGAAGTCGCTCCCGGCACCGTGCATGAAGGCATCGAAGGCTGGGTGCCCGAACTCGCCAGCGACGACGATATTCGCGTGGCCCTGGAAAAAGCTTTTGACTATCGCGGCGATGTTACCCTGACATTGAAAACCGGCAGAAAAGTCGAAGGCTATATTTTTGATCGCGTGGCCGGTCCTTCGCTCGCAACCAGCTTTGTCCGGCTCCTTCTGAAAACTTCCAACGAACGCCTCAAGATCTGTTATGCCGATATATCGGCCCTCGCGTTCACAGGTCGGGATACTGCGGCCGGCAAGAGCTGGGAAGCGTGGATCCGCAAATATTGGGAGAAAAAGGCCGCTGGCGAGGGCAATTTGAACCTTCAACCAGAGTCGTTGGAATAACTCTTGCTGTGGATTCCCTTCCGCTAAGATTGATATAAGTCGTTCTGATTCTGTAGTATAAGCCGACCTGGCCGCTAATTGTGTTCCCGCCTCCCGCTAGACAGTCGGCCTCTTTTGTAGTAATATAATTTTCGTGATCGAGTTCGTCCCTCGGCCTAACGCGGCTTGAGGCGGCGGTTTCAGCCTACCTATTTCAGGCGTGAATATCCGAAACCGGGCCATTCGAACGACAACCCAAGGAGGGCACTGTGCAGGCGATGCAGGAAGGTCAAACCATTAAGCACGACGTTTACGGTCTGGGAATTGTGACCGCTTCGGATATGGACCGCACCTCGGTCGACTTCGATGATCACGGCCCTAAGCTCTTTGTCACCAGCATCATGACCGCTGAGTTGATCGGTGAAGCGCCCGCAACGCCGCCCAAGACCAAACGTCGCCGCAAAGCCTCCACAGCAGCAAAAGCCGCCAAGAAGGCCGCAGCAGCCGCGGCAGCAAGCCACGTTTAACTTTCGCAGCTAGCTTGGTTTCGGACGACGCCCTCGAATGAGGGCGTCTTGTTTTGGGGCGCAGCTCACAGAAATTGTTGTTTTGCGCAGACTTAAGGGATTGAGATGGTAATTACGTTTTATGCGCGAATTCGGTTTGTTCGAATGCGTGATACGAAGAGCGAACCAGCGGCCCAGCCTCAACATGCTTGAAACCCATCGCCTCGCCACGTACTTTAAATTCCACAAATTCATCGGGACGCACGTAGCGCACCACCGGCAAATGTTCTCGGGTAGGCTGTAAGTATTGTCCCAGCGTCAAAATATTCGTGCCTTGGGCAGCCAAATCCTGCATGGTCGCCAGTACTTCGTCCTTCTCCTCGCCCAAACCGAGCATTAATCCAGTTTTGGTAGGAACTTCCGGATGCGCCGTCTTCGCGCGTCTCAACAGTTCCAGTGAGCGTTCGTAAAGCGCGCCCTTCCGAACCTGGCGATACAACCGAGGAACTGTTTCCGTATTGTGATTCAGCACATCGGGGCGCGTCGCCAGCACAACGTTCAGCGCGTCCCAGTTACCGCGAAAATCCGGAATCAGCACTTCCACTTTGCAGCCCGGCACCCTGCGGCGAATCTCTTCGATGGTGCGAGCAAAAATTTGAGCGCCGCCATCAGGTTGGTCGTCACGGTTCACGGAAGTGACTACGGCATATCGTAAGCCCATTTTTGCGACTGCCTCCGCAACCCGCAGAGGCTCGTTCTCATCCGGTGGACCTGCGGGCTTGCCGGAGGGCACCGCGCAAAATCCGCAGGCGCGCGTGCAGATATCTCCCAGGATCATGAATGTCGCTGTGCCATGTTCCCAGCATTCACCCATGTTGGGGCAACGCGCGCTTTCACATACGGTATGCAAATCCAGCGTCCGCATGATGCGCTTCAAGTCCTGGTAGCGCTCGCCGCCAAAAAACTTCACGCGTAGCCACTCCGGGCGCGCGTGAGCGGTGGCAGCGATCGGTGGCGGCGTAGCAGCGTTTGAAAGGATGTTAAAGGGTGCAGCCATTGGATGGGTTCAAGGCTATTTTACACGCGGAGGCGCGAAAGCGCCAAAAAGCCGCTGAAGCTCAAAGGGGCTGGCGGGAGGAGCGGACAAAATCTCGCAGGGTCGTGACGTTGGGGCCGTAAGCGCCAATCCGACCGGCGTCTACCGGAAGGCCCAGGCTTTCCGCCAAATCCAGATCCAAACCCGCATCGTCGAGTTCAGACAGGCTGAATCCCGCCGCAGGTAGAACACGATTTATGCCCGTCGGATAAATAGGCCGGGGCGGACGATGACGCTGCCAGGGCCGGCGCGCCAGCTCGTAAAACTGTTTCCAATCGCGTTTGTGCCAGGTGGTCATTTGCTTTAGCAGCCCGTTACGATCCTTAGCTAGCCTCGCTACCACTGATGTTAGATACGTCCTGCTTCACCCGTTGGATGCATCTCTCGCATTTTGGGTTCACCTGCCCTGTGTAAAATCCTTGTAAACAGGAGCGCCCTAAACAAACGCGAGCTACTGATATACTTCACATTCTCGCCACGCAACCTAATTTCTTTCCTCATTGTTTCAAACACGTCATTACTCGATATGTTCCGCTAATGGTCGATCAGCAGGACACTGTAGGAACTGAAAGAAGCCACTGTAGGGAATTAAACGAGGGAAAAAACTGCTCTACAAGATGTTGTTATGTCCTGGCTGGCACCATGGCGAGCAGCTAAGAGCTTGATCGTCGGCTGTGCGCCGCAATCTTGACCAGTTAAAACCAGGTAGTTCGGGACACAGATATTTAATCACCATGGCAGGAAGTACTGTTTGCGATTTTTGCCGGGAAAAAAATGCCAAGGATTTAAAAGAGGTCCACTTACCAGCGATTGCCGCGGTCACCGCGATCACCACCACGGCCACCACCGCCACCGCGCCCCCCACCGCCGCCTCCGTGGCCGCCCCGGCCGCCGCCATAACCGCCGCCGCCCCCGCCTGGCCGCCCACCCCCACCGCCGCCTCCACGTTCAGCTTGGGGCCGTGCTTCGTTCACTACCAGGTTGCGCCCGCCAAAGTTCTGGCCGTTAAGGGAGTTCACGGCGCGGTCAGCATCTTCGTCATTATTCACTTCCACGAACGCGAACCCGCGCGATTGCCCGGTGAACCGGTCCCGAATCAAATTGACGCCCGAAGGAGTTACACCGACTTGAGAGAACCACTCGTTGAGCTGATCTTCTGTAGCCGAAAACGGAAGGTTACCGATATAGAGCTTCTTCACCTGCGCACTCCTTCTTTCCGGAACCCCACTGTGAGTCGCGGAGCGCACTGAAGAACATCTGTAGCAGGGCAGTCGTAAGACCGGGCCACCGCGGGCGCAGACTGTGACTTCAGCGGTCAGAGGAATCCTCTCGAAAATTTCCCGCTTTTGCAACCGGAATGATTTTGTCGACGCCATCTGAATCGTTGCTCGTTCATCGTCGGCCGCCATTGTAGAAACTTGAGCGCGAATCTTAAACCCATCACGTACGGTAGCTGGCGTTAATGCGCACATATTCCGCGGTGAAGTCGCACGTCCAGTAGCGCGCAACCGCGCTACCCGCACGCATGTTCACAACGATGGGAACGTGTTTAGCAAGCAGGCGGTTACTCGCGGCGCGCTCGTTAAAGTCCAGCGGCTGGCCGCGCTGCAAAACCGGGATACCCGCCATCTGAATGTCGACCCGCGCAGGATCGAACCTAACTCCTGAGCGTCCGGCAGCTGCAAAAATGCGCCCCCAATTCGGATCGCCACCGGCAAACGCGGTCTTCACTAACGGAGAAGTAGCGATAGTCTCCGCGATGCGTCGCGCCGCATTCTCGCTCTTAGCCCCACGAACTTCGATTTCAATAACGCGCTGCGCGCCTTCGCCGTCGGCAACAATCTGCAGCGCCAGCGAACGGCACACCTCTTCAAGTGCCTCCGTGAAAGCCCCATGAGCCGCCGACCCCGATTTAATACTCGGAGCGCCAGCGGCGCCGTTTGCTAACACCAGCAGCGTGTCGTTGGTGGAGGTATCTCCATCGACAGAAATAGCGTTGAAGGTTCGCGAGGTAACATCGCGCAACGTTCTCTGCAACAGTCCGGGAGCGATGGCGGCATCGGTGATTACGAAAGCCAGCATAGTGGCCATGTTGGGATGAATCATGCCCGCGCCCTTCGCGCAGCCGACGAAATGGATTCTTTTCCCGGACATTTTAAAAGAAGACGCCGCCGTTTTCGGACGCGTGTCGGTGGTGCAGATCGCCAGCGACAGCTCCGCAAAAGAACGCGCTGAGGGCCGCCGGTGCCGCGAAATAACCGGCAGCGCACGCAATATTTTCTCGAGAGGCAGCGGCACGCCGATGACGCCTGTGGAGCAGACAAAAAGTTCTTCCGGCTGGCAGCCCAGGCGCTTCGCAGCTTCGGCGATTGTGCGTTGGGCGGCCGCGTGGCCGGCCGTGCCAGTCGCGCAATTGGCGTTGCCGGCGTTCACCACCACGCCGCGCATGCGGCCCTTTGAGTTACGTAGGTTTTCTTTGGAAATAAGTACCGGCGCGGCAACCACCAGGTTTTGCGTAAAAACCGCCGCAGCAGAAGCGCTTTCATCGCTGCACAGCAGCCCAAGGTCCAGCGCGCCTGTTTTCTTCAAGCCGCATGCGGTCGCCGCGAAACGAAAACCGTGCGGCAATGAGGCTTCGGAAAGCGCGTGTTTCATCGCGGGTACGTCAGCTGCGTGAGCTCGAGGCCCCCGGAAGAGGCCTCCGATCCTCCGCTACAAACGCAGATTTTTGTTGGATACCGCTTGCAGTTGCTGTCATGATTTCGCTCCCAGTTTAGTTAATTTTCTTTCTAATTCTTCACAAGTTGCTCGAACGGATTCGCGCGCCGTGCCGCCAGGCACTGATTTGGCAGCTAAAGCGGATTCCAGATTCAATCCCTCGAAAAAATCATCCTCGAACACTGACGATAGCTTCTTTAACTCGGATAGCGGAAGCTGCGTCCATTTTTTATTTTCGCGTTCGGCCTGGCTCAACAATTTGCCCACAATATCGTGCGCTTGCCGGAAAGGCACCCCTCGCCTCACCAGATAATCCGCAGCCTCAGTAGCTAGTAATGCGCTATTAGACGCGGCGCAATTTAGTTTGTCCTCGCGAAACTTCGTCGCAGCCAGGGCACCCGTCGCCACCGCCAGCATCGCCGCGACCTGATCGTGAGCCGCGAAAAGCCCTTCCTTGTCTTCCTGAAGATCACGCTGGTAGCCACTTGGCAGACCCTTTAGGGTGGTGAGCAAGCCTATCAGTGCCCCGGTAATGCGGCCGGTCTTACCCCGTATCAGCTCCCACGCGTCGGGATTTTTTTTCTGCGGCATCAAACTGCTGCCAGTGGAAAATTCATCGGGCAGCAGGACATAACCAAATTCCTGGGACGCAAACAATACGAAATCTTCGGACAGCCGCGACAGGTGCGTGGAAATACCCGCTAGCGCGAAAAGGTAATCCAGAGCAAAGTCGCGGTCGCTGACGGCATCCAGACTGTTCGCCGTTATCCGCGAGAAACCAAGCTCCCGTGCGATCGCTTCTCGATCAATCGGAAAAGAGCAGCCCGCCAGAGCGCCCGAACCCATCGGGCAGACGTCAGCGCTGGAAGCCGCACTTTCCAGGCGTGGAATATCTCGAAGGAACGCTTCCGCATGTGCCAACAAGAAATGTGAAAGCAAAATGGGCTGCGCGTGCTGCATGTGCGTCATGCCAGCCATGGGCAGATGCATATTTGATTTGGCCAGACTTACAAATGCGGCGGCCAGCCCAACGATGGCCGTCTTGATTAGCGCCGCCGCGTCTTTGACGAGCAAGCGAAAATCCGTGGCGACCAGTTCATTCCGACTACGCCCGGTATGTAATTTCCATCCCAGCGCGCCCAACTCTTCGACCAGCGCCTTCTCAACAAAGTGGTGCACATCTTCCGCATCCGATGACTCGAGGAACAGCTTGTCTTTCTGCGCGCGCTCCGCAATGCCGTCGAGCGCCCCGAGCGTTTGCCGGACTTCTTCCGCGTTTAGTATTCCTACGCCCTGGAGGGCCTTGGCCCAGGCGCGATCCACGGCCAATTCATAAGGCAGCAAACGGCGATCAAACGCAAACGACCCTTGAAATGCGTCGAAACCCGCATTCGGCGCGCGTTCAAAGCGCCCGCCCCACAGCCGGTCATCTTTGCGTTCGGTCATTTTTGCAATTTCAGTTGCGCTCGCCAAATTATGCATCCTGAAAACACGTTACCGTGCTATTCAATTCCCGCCTTCAGCTTTGGCTTTTGGCCTCACTGTAACGGGTAAAGCAAAAAGATTGATGAAGCCTTCCGCATCTTTGGGGTTATACCGCCCCATGGTGAAACTGGCCAGGTCGGTGCGATAAAGCGAAAACGGCGAAACCCTCTTGGTGACATTGAGATTGCCCTTCCACAATTTCAATCCCACCGTTCCGCTCACGTTCTGCTGCGAAGCATTGAAAAATCCATCAAGCGCGGCGCGCAGCGGTGAAAACCACAGGCCGTAGTAAACCAACTCCGCATAACGCAGTGACAAAGCTTGCTGGAAGTGCGCCGTTTCACGATCGACCGTAAGCGTTTCTAACTCACGATGCGCGGTGATCAGCAGCGTTCCGCCAGGCGTTTCATAGGCCCCGCGAGATTTCATGCCCACCAGGCGATTTTCGACGATGTCTGTGCGCCCCACGCCATGCTTCGCGGCAATTTCATTTAGCGTGTCCAACAAATCCACCGGGCCGAGTTTCGTGCCATTTACCGAGACGGGTGAGCCGGCTTCAAATCCAATTTCCACCTCTTCGGCCTTGTCGGGAGCATTGTGCGGAGAGGCAATCCATTGCCACATCGCTTCGTTTGGCGAATTTGCGGGATCTTCCAGCTCACCTCCCTCATGACTGAGGTGCCAGATATTGCGATCGCGGCTGTAAATATTTTTCTTGCTTTGCTCCACCTGCACGTTGTGCTTTTGCGCGTACGCGATGGCATCTTCGCGAGAATCAATATCCCATTCGCGCCACGGAGCGATGATTTGCACATTTGGCGCGATCGCTTTATATGCCAGTTCAAAGCGCACCTGATCGTTCCCTTTTCCGGTGCAACCGTGCGAGAGTCCGTCCGCTCCAAGTTTTAACGCCACTTCGGCCTGACGCTTGGCAATCACTGGCCGGGCCATCGATGTACCGAGTAAATAAGTATGCTCGTAGACCGCGCCGGCTCTTAACGTCGGCCAGATGTAATCGCGCACAAATTCTTCCCGTAGATCTTCCACCAATGCGGTTGAGGCGCCCGTGGCGAGCGCCTTCTTGCGAGCCGCCTCCAGATCCTCCTGCTGCCCCACATCTCCAATTACCGCGATGACTTCGCAACCGTAATTTTCTTTAAGCCACGGAATAATGATGGAAGTGTCGAGCCCTCCGGAATACGCGAGTACCACCTTCTTGGGTTTGTATTTCTCTTTATTCACAACGCCTCTCTCAAAAGAACAAATCGGCAATCATTGCCGCAGCAGCTCTTCACACACACACTCGTATCGCGAAAAGTTGGAATGCCCTGAACTATATCTGTTATCGAATCTGCGTTCACTTGGCAAAATTGTGATGTAAATCGCGTCTTCACTAACTGAACAGCGTGTGCAAAATAGCTTTCTGCACGTACATACGATTTTCCGATTGGTCGAGCACCACGGATTGCGGTCCGTCAAGAACATCTGATGTGACTTCGTGATTGCGGTGCGCCGGAAGACAGTGCAGAAATAATGCGTCGGGCGCCGCGAGCGACATCAGCTCCGCGTTTACTTGATAAGCCCGAAACACGCTTTCCCGCACATCCCCTTCCGCTTCAAAGCCCATGCTGGTCCAGGCATCGGTGTAAACACCCTGGGCGCCGGCGACGGCCTCGAGCGGGTCAGTGAACAATTCGATTTTCGCTCGAGTTTCTCGGGCGACCCGCTTTGCTTCCTGAATAACTTCGCGCCCCGGCGTGTAACCCGGAGGAGTAGCAATGCGCAGATGAACGCCCAGCCGCGCGGCTAAAAATATCAGCGAATTGCACACGTTATTTCCATCGCCCACATAAGCCAGCTTGAAACCGCGCAGCGAACCGGTCTTCTCTTCAATGGTCATAAAATCGGCGAGTGCCTGGCAGGGATGAAATTTATCCGAAAGCGCATTCACCACCGGGATTTCGGTATTAGCCGCCAGTTCTTCCAGTACGCGCTGTTCGTAAACGCGCGCTACGATTCCATGCACCCAGCGCTCCAGGTTGCGCGCCACATCCGAAATGCATTCGCGTTCACCGAGGCGGGCCTGCGTATGATCGAGGAAGATCACCGAGCCGCCCATGCTCTGAATGCCAACTTCGAAAGTTACGCGCGTGCGCAACGACGGTTTTTCAAAAATCAGGGCGATAAATTTGCCGCGCAGTATGGAAGCGTAACGGCCCGGATGCGCCTTAATATCCGAGGACA
Source organism: Candidatus Acidiferrum sp. (assembly GCA_035996445.1). Classification (GTDB taxonomy): domain Bacteria; phylum Acidobacteriota; class Terriglobia; order Acidiferrales; family UBA7541; genus Acidiferrum. Next base: position 21,353 of record DASYJM010000033.1, read on the forward strand.
GATGCAATAATTCGCGCGTCTGTGGCGGGTTCCATTCGGCTCCCGTGAGCAAATCATGTGACAACAGTACAGGTGCAGCTAACATGGTAGCGGTCATAGTTTTACCTTGCGGTAGCGTATTTTTTTTGACGGTTTGGTGACAGATGTACTGCTTTCCGCCGCCGCGGATTTTTCTGAAACGCCGACCAATACGGCGCTGAATAATTTGAGAAATTCGCGAATTTGCGCGCGCGTTACGATGAATGGCGGCAACAGCCGGAGGATGTGCTCGTGCGTGCAGTTAATCAACAGCCCGCGCTTGGCGGCTTCCGCAACGAAAGGCGCGCCTTCCACTGAAAGCTGAACGCCGAGCATCAGTCCTTCGGCACGCACCTCGCGTATAAAATCAAACTTCGCGGCCAAGGCCTGCAACCCGGCTTTCAATTCTTCACCGCGACTGCCAACGTTCTCTAATAATTTTTCATCCTCGATAATTTGCAGGCATTCCAGCGCGGCAGCACAAATCAAAGGTCCGCCGCCGAAAGTAGTGCCATGGAGTCCTGGAGAAATATAGGACGCCACCTTGTTGGTGGCTAAAATTGCGCCCAACGGCAAGCCCGCCGCCAATGGCTTGGCGATCACCGCGATGTCCGGTTTGGATGCGAAGCGCTGATACGCGAAATACCGTCCGGTGCGCCCCAGCCCGCATTGAATCTCGTCCGCGATCAGGAGCGCGCCGTGCTCCGTCGCCAGCGCGCGAGCGCGGTTCCAGAATAATTCGCTGACAGGGTAAATGCCGCCTTCTCCCTGGACCGTTTCGATCAGAATGCCGCAGACAGAGTCATCGAACTTCGATTCCAGATCCGCCACATCTTTGAAACGCACAAATTCGACGCCGGGCACAACCGGCGCGAAGGGTAGACGGTATTTCTCCGTCGCGGTAACACTGATCGCGCCATAAGTGCGCCCGTGAAAAGAATTCTCCAGCGCCAGAAAGCGCTGCTTTCGTGGCGGCTGCGCTGCTGCATCCTGAGGCGTTCGCGCACATAACCGCGCAAGCTTCATGGCGCCGTCAATTGCTTCCGTACCGCTATTGCAGAAAAATACGCGGTCGAGGCCGGACCATTCGGCAAGCTTACGGGCCAGAGGACCTTGATAGGCGTTGTGATAGAGATTTGAAAAATGAATGGCACGCGCCGCTTCGCGACGAATTACCTTAACAATTCTTGGATGCGCGTGACCCAAGGCATTGACGGCAATACCGCCAAGAAAATCGAGATATTTTTTCCCGGCCGTGTCATAAACATAGCAGCCCTTACCACGCTCCAATACAAACGGCTGGCGTTTGTAGGTTGGCAGCAGGAATTTTTCCGCATCGTCCGCGCGCGAATCGCGCTTCGCAGCGATGGTCTTCATTCGGCCATGCTGTGAAAAGCGGGCGCTTACTGGTGGAACCGATTTTTTGGAGGCGTTGCGCATCACGCCGCCGATAGCGCGGTTTGCGCGGAATTTCGCGGCTCGCGAATGATCAACGTGCCGGGAACGCCCTGAACGTCCGGAGCACTGGCTACTTCATGGTGCCCTTGCGCTTCCCCTGACCGCGATGCCAACAGCAGTGCATCCGGCCCCGTGCCGCCCACGATGCGAACTTCGCGAACCCCACCTTCAATCGCGCGTTTAGCGGCTTCCAGCTTCAACACCATACCGCCTGAAACGACGCGGCACTGCACCAATCGTTCGATCTCTTCACAATTTACCGCGGAGAGCACCTTCCCGCCATCCAGCACGCCGGCAACGTCCGTTAAATAAATCAATTGGTCAGCGCCGATAAATTCCGCGCACGCCGCAGCCATATGATCGGCGTTGATGTTGTACAGCTCATTGTCAGCGCCCAAGCCTAAACAAGGCGCCACGGGCACCAGGCCGTCCTTCCACAGCGATTCGATGAAGCTCGTGTTCATGCCTGTCAGGTAACCGACGTAGCCCAGGCCGCCTTCCACTTCGTTGTGCATCATCGGCTCGGCGGTAAAACATTGCGCATCCGCGGCAGAAATTCCCACCGCGGGCTGGCCCTCCGCTGAAATAGCGCTGGAAACTTTCTTATTCAGCAATCCTGCAAAAACCATTACAGCCACGTCGCGCGACTCGCGATCGGTAACTCGCAGGCCGCCGACAAATTTGCTCTCAATGCCCATGCGCTTCAACGTCGCGGTAAAAACGCGGCCGCCCCCGTGGACCACAAGTATCTGATGGCCGTCCTTCGCGAGCGCCGCCACCTGGCTCGCCAGCGTGCGCACCGTTTGATCGTCTTCCAGTAATGCTCCGGCAAACTTGATCACGATTCTCATTGCAGTGCGGTGTGCTCCTCTATCCCCAGCATGTGATTGAAATTTTGAACCGCCTGGCCGGCAGCGCCTTTGCCCAGATTATCCAGGCAGGACACGATCACCAGGCGGCGCCCGCTTTTATCGAGCACAAACCCGATATCGCAGAAATTTGTATGCGCTACATGTTGCAATTCCGGCAGAGACCCGGCGCGCCATATGCGCACCATCGACCGGCCCGCGTAAAACTTTCGATAGAGTGCCTCAACCCCGTCGCGGCTATGGCTTGAGTCCAGCGTCACGTAAATGGTGGACAGAATTCCCCGGCTGATCGGCAGCAAATGCGTGGAGAAGACGACCTGCGACTCATTCAGACCGGTATGCTCCAGAATTTCCGGAGTGTGCCGGTGTGAAAAAAGATTGTAGGCTTTGAAATTTTCGTCCACCTCTACGAATTGCAAATCGCGCCGCAATTCTTTGCCCGCTCCGCTGGCTCCCGATTTGCAATCGCAAACCACGCTGCTCCCTGCCGCGATCCAACCGGCATCCGTCAGCGGGCGCAGCGCAAGAATAACGCTGGTCGCATAGCAGCCGGGATTCGCCACGATGCGCGCATTCTTTATTTGCGCTTCGTAAATTTCCGGCACACCATAAACCGCTTCGGCCAGCAATTCCGCGGGTGCAGCCGCCAATTTGTACCAATTCGTGAACGTTTCACCCGAATGGAAACGAAACGCGCCGCTCAAATCCACCAACCGTAATCCCGCTTCCACCAGCGCCGGAGAAAGCGACGCTGAAACGTCATGAGGAGTGGCCAAGAATGCCACGCCCGCTTTACTGGAGGTTATAGCCTCCACCGAAAATGTTTGCAGCGGAGCGTCGCCACGCCCGCGCAGTTGCGGGAAGAGTTCATCCAAACATTTTGCGCCTTGGGTATCGCGCATATAAAAGGTCGAAGTTTTTACGGCAGGATGGCGCACCAATATGCGCGCGAGCTCAAAGCCCGTGTAGCCCGTGACCCCCACCACCGCGATGTGATCGAGATTTCTCATTTCATTAAAGCTTCGATGCGCCGTTGAAGCGATTCGCGACTCTTTTTATTTGGCGTGATGATCAGCACCGTGTCGTCACCCGCGATGGTCCCGGCAATTTCCGGAAATTTGGATCCGTCCACCGCCGCAGCCAGTGGCTGCGCTCCGCTCGGTGGCGTTTTCAGCACCAACAGATTTTCGGCCGGCCGGATATCCAACAGGAATTCACCCAATGCTCGAGCCAGCGGCGGGAGCGGCGATTGATCTTCGGGAAGCGCGGAAGCCGATTTGTAACCACGCTGCGTTTTGATCAGCCGAAGCTCTTGTATGTCGCGCGACAGCGTGGCCTGCGTCACGCGCAGCCGTTGTGCCGCGAGTCTCCGGCGCAAATCTTCCTGATTGGCGATGGAACCATCGCTTACCAGCCGAAGAATTTGACCGTGACGAAATGTTTTGCCTGCGCTCACCGGCTCCTCAAAAACAAATATACAGCCACATGTATTTTTATACAGTTGCACACCGTGAGAGTCAACGCTTTTATGGATTTCTTTTAGCGACTACTGTTCGAACGGATTGGCCGCAGAACTGGTCCGTGGGGCAGTGGTTGTAGGATTCGTCGCACTGTCCCGACGCGCACTGGATTTTACACGGCGGGGATGTTACCTATCATGCACGGCACTTTAGCGCTCTATGACGACGAACGCTTGCGAAGTCACAGGCTGCAAAATGGAAGTCCCACCAGCTCTACGCGAGCAACAGGTATGCGTATTGCATTTTACTTTGTCGGTGGAAAATAGTTGCGCAGGCATGCGCCGGGAGACGGCCCTGGGCAATGCGCCGCACGAACGCCAGCGCGAAATCATGAAATTCATCTCTGAACATGGCGAGCGGCTTGCCCGCGTGGCTACCAGCGGCTTGCCACTTACCGATGATTTGAAAGCCCGGATTCTAAGCACGTTCCTCACACTCATGAATCTGCGCGAAAATCTCGATCGCTCCAACATGAGAAGTTCGTTCGGTCGCACAAGCCAATTGCTGCGCTGATTTCTCGCTTTGGAAGCTTCGTAAAACCTTACATTCTGTTGACTTTACTGCACTTGACGCCTGCTATACCGCGAGAGACCATATCCTGTGTACCATCAGCGCCGGAGGCCGCCATTCTCGAGGCTGCTCGGCCGGCAGGGGTAATCCAATGACTCTCCGAACCTTTTCCCGTCTCGCTTCTGTTTTGACCGTGGCTGTGTTCTGTATGGGGCTTCATCCCACTTACACGGCCGCCAGTCACGCACGCATCATCCGGCTCAGTCTGGTGCAGGGAGACGTACGTATTCTTCACGATTCCAAGGGCGATCCGCTGGCCAACGAAAAGGCCCCCTGGGAGCGCGCCGAATTGAATCTTCCCATTCGCCAGCATGATGTGCTGGCCACCGATAATGGCCGCGCCGAAGTCGAGTTCGAAAATGGCGCGATGGCCTTTATTAATGAAAATTCAGTGCTCGAATTTTTCGACCTGTCTCTCGACGATGGTTCGCTCACGACTCGGCTCGTTCTTCGTCAAGGGACCGGTTCCTTTTATGTGAACCCTGCGCGCGCCGATTATTTCAGCGTCACTGGCGCTGATTTCACGGCCGAAGCGGCCGGCCGCGCAAATTTCCGCATGGACAATTTCGATGATGGCAGCACGGTAGCGGTCACCAAGGGCCAAGTGAACGTAGTGCACGAGGACGACAGTAAACTTTTGGTGAAGGGCCAATCGCTCACCATATCCGCTGGCGGCGCTGCCGCTAGTGTCAGCAACGCTCCGCAGAGCGACGACTTTGATCGCTGGGTGTCAGGTCGTGAAGACAGCGTAGTCACCGCGACCAATGCGGCGACGAAATATTCGAATTCTTCATCCTACGTTTCTGGATTCGGGGATCTGTACACCTACGGCGGTTTTTATCCCATCTCCGGGATCGGTTATGGATGGCAGCCTTATGGGGTCGGACTTGACTGGTCACCGTTCGCCTACGGCAATTGGTTTTACGGGCCACAATTTGGATGGTCTTTTATTGGAAGCCAACCATGGGGATGGCTGCCTTACCACTATGGTGGCTGGTTTTTCCAACCTGGAATCGGTTGGCTGTGGACTCCGACCGGATTTGGCGGCGGCAACGTGGCCGTTAAATATCATCCCGTTACGGCGACCTTTGTGCGTTCCGGCAGTACCGTAGCAATGGTTCCCACTCATCCGCTGGATAAGGGCAGCAAGACGCCATTAAATCTGGCACACGTCATGCCGCTGACGTCCGCGAGCAGTGCTCCGCCGATTTCAGCCGGCGGCAAGTGGAAAGTTGTAAAAGAAGCTCCCGCTCAGGCTTTAGTTTCGCACGCCAGCTCTACGACGGTTCCCGCGCGCACGACGCGCACCCTCAGTGCTTCTGGGCAGCCGAATGGTTCCATTGCTTACGACCTCAAAGAGCATCGCTTTGTGAATAGCAACGTGAATGCGTCGTTATCGACGACTCCGCCAGGGACCGCGGCAAAAAGTTCGTCAACCAGCACCCCGCCCGCTCGCTCCATTGCTGTAGACAGGCAAGTTCGCGCGCTGCCGTCGGCCTCATCTCGCGTAGTAGCTCCGTCGGCCTCATCTCGCGTCGCGGCTCCGCCTCCCGCTCCTCGATCCTACGCAGGTACCCGCGGAGGGTCTTTTGGAGGTGGCTCCAGTGCACGCGGCCCAAGCTCGCAAATGGGAACGGCCACTCGTTCATCAGCGCCAGCGCCAGCGCCGTCGGCTTCTCGCGGCGCATCCAGTTCCGGCGGCCGCGCTCACTAGTTTGGCAAAATATATTCGCGGAAAGACGGCCGGAATTTGCGGCCGTCTTTTTTTGGGATCCGCGTCGCGGTAAATCAGTAGAAAACCATCCCCGCATACCCCACGACAGCGGATGGATCTCCTCCCTGGTCAGCCGACGTAGCATAGCGAGTCAATTCCGCCTTGCTGCCCTTCAATACCTGCAAAGCCGTAAGCATCGCGACCGCCGGGCCCAAGCCGCACATGGAAATTTCTTCCTTTCGGCAGACATCGTATAAACCACGCGCATCCATCTTCAACAATTGCTCAATGGCTTTGTGGTCCTTCACGCGCGTTGTAGCATCGTCCTCATAGTGATTCAGATCGGAGCTGGTCACTAATAGCGCTTCCTGCTTTTCCGCTGCGAGCACGTCGCCAATTGCTTGTCCTACACTCAGCAAGGTTTCAAACTGGGCGGTTCCCAGCGCAATCGGCACGAAACGAAAATTCGGATTGAGTATTTGCAGAAAGGGAATTTCGACTTCCAAAGAATGTTCCTTACGGTGGGCCACGGCGTCTTCCGTCAGCAGCGAGCAAGCTACTCGAAGCTTCTCAGCCAACTCATGGTCGATTTCCGCGTCACCGAGCGGAGTCCGCCACGCGCCATTGGAAATAATAGCCGCTGGCGAACCTGGAGGACGATGTCTGACGCCAAGTACCACAATCTTTTTTGGTATTTTGATGCTCGAAAAAACAGCGCCTGCCACGTGGCCGGAATACATTAAGCCGGCGTGCGGAACGAGACAGGCCTTTACATTTCGAGGTGCCGATCCATTTTTTTGTGAGATATATTCGTTAATCTGTGCAGACAATTCAGCAGGATCGGAGGGATAAAAACTGCCGGCAACGGCGGGAAGGCGAACCATTTGCTTCGACGAATTAAAGAGCTTTGGAAGGTTTCCCTTTAAGCTTGATCACCTGCAGATTGGCCGGATCGTACAACAACGTCACTTTGTCACCGTATTGGTATCCGCCCTTATCGACGATCGCCTGCATCTTGGCCGCTGCTTCAGGCGAGAGCGCAAATGTCTGTATGGCCATATCATTGCCCTTGGCGCGCACAGTGATTTGCGCGATATTCGCGTTCATTACGTAGCCTTCAAATTTGCTCAGTCCCGTTGGTTTAGGCTTTACCGCACTCACGATGATCGGTACGGCCGTATCCAGCACGATTGGTACAACCGTCGCCGGGCTCTGTGCCTGAGCGCGCGGGGACATTACCATCCCTGCCAACGCGAGTGGCAATGCGAGTCCGGCGGCTTTAAGCAAACTTTTCATTCCATCTCATCGGTGGCAATTCGCAAAGACTTCAGGAATCGCACATCCTGCGGGGTCATCGACAGGCGCGCCGGAATCTTCTTGTTCACTTCGCTCTCTTCCATGAATGAATCTTGATCTACCTGAATGCGCAGCGATTCCAGGAATCGGCGATCCTGTGTGGTCAACGAGGTTGTCTCTCCCGACGCAGCGTCGCGCTTCGCCAGGCCGATGGTGGCGTCCAGCTTCAGCACAATGTCATAGCCGTGCGCGCGCACTCCTGCAATCGCGCCGGTAATACGGTCAGAATCGGACACCGTGTCATTGATCGCGTGTCCCAGTTCGCGCAGCAAGTTCTTCAGGTGATCGTCTAGTTGCAAGGCGGTTCTCCCCTACTCTTCGCCATTTTAGGCCCACGTTAGATTGGATACAAGAGAGCTTCGACTTGTTGTCTCCAAACCGTTCACAGGTCTTTGGTCCAGTCTGTGGGGGCCGTCTCGGCGGCCTTGATACACGTTTACCGCTAGAACCACATGGTGCGAATGTCTTTTACGCTAAGATACGAGCATGTCTTCCGCCGCCAGCTTGCCAGGAGCACGAATCAAACGCGGCGGTTTTAGCCGCTTGTGGCGCACGCTCAAGCAGCTTTTTCATGAAGTTATAGGCGCACTTTTCGCGGTGCTGGCATTCGCCTGGTTGAACGCCGCGATTCGCGCGTGGTCCCGTGATGCCGCCTATTGGCTGGTGGCCATCGCGGCTGTGCTTGGCGGGCTATTTTTATTCTTTGCGTTTACGTCATTCCGGCGGTCGCGAAAAATTTAGCGGCCCTCGAGAGAATTGCACGAACGTTAACAATTTATGTCTGATCCTGATTCCAAACCATCTGTGCCTGCAGCGCCCCGCTCAGAACGCAAAGAAAAATTCACTACGTATTCAGGCTTGCCCCTCGAGCCTTTGTATACGGCTGAAAATTTGGCCTCCCAGAATCCCGAAGAGAACATCGGCTACCCCGGCGAATTCCCCTACACCCGCGGAATTTATCCCACGATGTATCGCGGCCGCTTTTGGACCATGCGCCAATATGCGGGTTTCGCGAGCGCCGCGGAGTCCAACGAGCGTTATCGCTATCTCCTCGGCAAGGGCCAAGTGGGACTCTCCGTAGCCTTCGACTTACCCACGCAAATCGGTATGGATTCCGACCATCGGCTGGCCCAAGGCGAGGTAGGCAAAGGTGGCGTGGCCATCGATACCGTCGAAGACATGGAAATTCTTTTCGACCGCATCCCACTCGAAAAAGTTTCCACTTCGATGACCATCAACTCCACCGCGGCAATTCTCCTTTGTCTGTATGTTGCGGTCGCCAAAAAACAGGGCGCCAATATTGCCAAACTTTCAGGCACGGTGCAGAACGATATCCTCAAGGAATATATCGCGCGCGGAACCTACATCTACCCGGTGCGCTCGGCCATGCGCATCGTCACCGATATATTTTCCTGGTGCAGCACCAATCTTCCGAAGTGGAACACTATTTCCATCTCTGGCTATCACATTCGTGAGGCGGGCTCCACGGCAATCCAGGAAGTGGCCTTCACGCTGGGAGATGGCATGGCCTATGTTCAAGCCGCCCTTGACGCCGGACTCGACGTCGACGATTTTGCGCCGCAGCTATCTTTCTTTTTTAACGCGCACAACGACCTGCTGGAAGAAATCGCCAAGTTCCGCGCCGCCCGCCGACTGTGGGCGCGCATCATGCGCGAACGATTCCACGCTAAAGACCCGCGGTCGTGGCTCTTGCGTTTTCACGCGCAGACCGCAGGCTCTTCACTTACCGCGCAGCAACCCGAAAATAATATTGTGCGCGTAGCGATCCAGGCTTTAGCCGCGGTTCTCGGCGGTTGCCAGTCGCTACACACCAACTCGCTCGACGAAGCGCTGGCGCTTCCCACCGAGGATGCCGCGCTGATCGCGTTGCGCACCCAACAGATCATCGCGCACGAAACGGGGGTCACCGATACCATCGATCCGGTGGCCGGCTCCTACGCCATCGAGCAACTTACCAATGAAATTGAAGCCGGTGCGCAAACGTACATCGACAAAATTCATGCCATGGGTGGTCCTCTCGATGGCACGCTGCGCGCTATCGAATCCGGTTTTATCCAGGGTGAAATTCAAAAAGCGGCCTATGAGTTTCAGTGCGCGGTCGAGAAAAATGAGCAAATCGTGGTGGGCGTAAACGATTTCAAGGTACAGGAAGAACGACCCATTACTATTCTCCGCGTGGAAGAGCAAATCGCGCGCGACCAGATCGAACGGCTCGAAGCTTTCCGCCTGAAGCGGGACTCCGTTCGCGTCAAGACTGTTCTTGGCGAATTGGCCCGCAGAGCCGCAGGCGCCGAGAATCTTTTGCCCGCCATTCTTGATGCCGTGGAAAATAACGCTACCGTCGGTGAAATTTCAGACACCCTGCGTCGCGTGTTCGGGGAATATCAGGAATCCGTCGTAATTTAATTCTCCTCTTCAGCGGCATTGGAATCCCTTTGCAGCGCCCGCCTTCTCGGCTGACGGGTCCCCTCTGTAGTATCCTTCCGGTCCACTCGCCATGAAACTAATCCTTGCTTCTGCTTCGCCGCGTCGCGCTGAAATTCTTCGTGACGCGGGCATGACCTTTACGGTTATGTCTTCCGCTGTCGATGAAACGCCGGTCCCCGGCGAATCCCCAAACGATCACGTGCATCGCCTGGCTTGCGCAAAAGTGGAGCTAGTCGCTGCACGCTCGGTAGGTCCAGCAATTGTCATCGGCGCTGACACTGTGATTGCCCTGGACGGCCAAATCATCGGCAAGCCTCGTTCCTCGGAGGACGCCCGGCGAACTCTGGAGTTGCTCTCCGGTCGCACGCATTCTGTGGTAACCGGTGTCATGCTGATTCGTCTTCCCGATGCTGAGCGTCGCGGTTTTGTGGAAACCACGCAGGTCCAGTTTTCCGAGATTTCTCCCGAAGAAATTTCGCGCTACCTGGCCACCGACGAGCCTTACGACAAGGCGGGCGCTTACGCCATTCAGGGTCGCGCCGGTCGCTATATCCCGCGCATTGAGGGCTCATATTTTAATGTGGTAGGTATGCCGCTCTCGCGCTTGTGGCAGGAACTTACTGCTCTAGGCTGGTCCGATGAATTTAGTGATTGAGACGCTCGGCGATCCTGAATCACAAAGCCATTTCCTGAGCACGTACATCGTTCGAACGGCGATGTCGGCGGCCGACAATTGAACAAAATGTCGACGCCGACAATTGTGCTTGTTGGTTCCAAGCAAAGCCCCCGACGCAACGAAAACATTATTGGTGGTCTAGAGAAAATGTTGTTTCACGTGAAACAGATCGCGTTCGAACGTGAATGCCATTCGAACGTGCGAGTGGTTCGAACGGTGATTGAGCATTCGAATGGCGCAGCCATCTTCGGGCTGAAATAAAAAAGGCGGCTCACTAGCCGCCTCTGTTTAATCTGAAAATTGTTCGCTGCGATTTATTTGGCTCGCAACCTATTCGGACTTTTTCTCTTCAGCTGGCTTCTCGGTAGGGAGCGGCGGTTGCGTGGGAGGCACAACTGTCTGCGATTGAGACTGATTCCCGCCGTGCATCCCTTCCTTGAATCCGCGCACGCCTTCGCCCATCCCGCGCATCAATTCAGGAATCTTGCGCCCTCCAAACAGAACCAGTATGACCACCAAAATGATCAGCCAGTGCATCGGAAATTCCATAGCCGCCTCCTACCACTCAAATAATCGTCGAAAAGCCCGGTAAATACGCCCAACTGGAAGCTAAAGTATAACACGCTCGTCGCCCAATCGGCGCGTCACCCGCTCACGGTCCAGGTACTCCAGCAGGGGTATTGCATATTTCCGGGTGATGCCGGTCAAGGCTTTGAACGCCGGCACAGAGATGCGTTCCCCGCTGCTCGTCTTATACGCCGACAGCTGCTCTTTCAGATGAGTGAGCGCCGCCTGATGGAAAATCAGTTCGGGCGACACGCGTATCAAACTTTTTTCGCGAAGCAGGATATGCAGCAACTTTTCGGCCCGCTTGGCTTCGACGGATAGCCCAGCAAGCACATCTTTCACCGAAGGCACTGCCAGACCACCGGATCGAAATGCGGCCTCGATTTTTCCCATGGCCGCTTGTTCGTCGGGCTGCAGCGTGATTCCGCTGCCGGCGCGTTTAACAATTTCCCCTTGTACCTCTAACTTCTTTTGCGCGATTAATTCCCCGAGAGCCGCGCGAAATGCTTCCGGTTTTACCCGTCGTCCTATACTAGACCGCAATTCCTCGCGGGTCATTCCAGGCGTCAGGGGATTTTCGCGCTGAAAGCGTTCGATCTTTTCGGTAATCGCGCTGCGCATTCGTTCAAATATGCCGCCGGCGATCAGCAATGGGCGTTCATCACCTATGCTTTTCACCGCTCCGGAGGACGACAGGACGTTTATGGTTTCCTGGACCTCCGTTTCCCGCCATCCGGTGTGCGCCGCTATTTCCTCATAACGCAATCCCATAAGTGCCCGCTCCACCATGGCTGCAAGCACCTCATCACGCGTGCCGTCGCGACGAGTTTCCAGAAATTTGATTCTGCCGGTATCGCGCGAAAGAGGGCGCCGCGCCAATGGATCGAGAACGATGCCGCCCCCTATGGTGGTGACCGGCGAGAATTGCCTCACGATGAACCGCTCGGCTGCCACCATCACCATTTCATCCTGCAGCACAAGATGAGCCAGCGCAGTTTGCCCGGGTGCAAGCTCGCTCGCGCCATAAAACAAAATTTCCGCGACGGTTTCGGCGGTCGACGCATGAAAATGTACGCGCTCGCGATGCTTGAGCTTGTGCGTTCCAGCCAACAACGTAAATTGCGCGTCAATCCGGCGCGTCCGCCGAAACTTTCCGGGCTCCGCGAGGGTCATCCCGCGTCTCACCGCAGTGTGATCAATCCCCGCAAGGTTCACCGCCGTGCGTTGCCCCGCAACAGCCTGCGCAACAGCCTGTCCGCCGGTCTGCACACCCCGAACGCGCAGCCGCTCACCACCAGGCAATAGTTCCACCTCATCGCCCAGTCCCACAGCACCCGAGATCAACGTACCAGTTACCACCGTTCCAAAACCTTTCATCGCGAACGCCCGATCGATCGGCAGACGAAAGGCTCGTGTGGCATCCTTGCCGCCTACTTGCATTGCAGCATCATGCAGAGCATGTTTTAATTCCGGGATGCCGGCCCCGGTTTTTGCGCTCAGCGGTACAATTGCCGAACCTTCCAGAAAAGATCCACGGACATATTCTTCAATCTCTAGTTGCGCCAGGGTCAGCCCGTTTTCATCGACCAGGTCGCTCTTCGTGAGCGCGATTACGCCATGCTTCACTCCTAACAGCTTGCAAATATCAAAATGTTCTCGCGTTTGCGGCTTGATGGACTCCTCGGCGGCAATCACCAGCAACATCAGATCGATCCCAGCAGCACCAGCCAGCATGTTGCTCACAAATCGTTCATGCCCTGGCACATCAATGAATCCAAACCTGATCCCTGCGTCTTCCAGAAAAGCAAAACCCAGATCAATGGTGATGCCGCGGCGTTTTTCTTCGGCAAGCCGATCCGGATCCGTCCCAGTGAGAGCTTCCACCAAAGAAGATTTACCGTGGTCTATATGGCCTGCCGTGCCGACGATCACGCTTTTGAGATTTGCCGTCATAAAAAATAACCTTCCATCTGGAATCCAAATTAGCCTCTAAGAAAATGCCGCTACACTGTTCGCTTTGGTGCAGCACTCCGACCCCTGCGTGCTAGAATCGGCCCATCCATCATGACTCGCCTTTGTTGCACGCGTTTCGAACGCGCGGCCCGCAAGCTCGGCTGGACGCGCATCGCTGGTCTCGATGAAGCCGGCCGCGGCGCGTTGTTCGGGCCGGTCGTCGCGGCTGCCGTGATTCTAAATCCCAAGCGGCGCATCGTCGGCCTGGACGATTCCAAGAAACTGGTGGCCGAGCGCCGCGGCGAGCTGGCGCCGCGTATTCGCGAATACGCGCTGGCGTGGTCGGTCGCGGAGATCGATGCGCAACGCATCGACGCCTGGAACATTTATCAAGCCAGCCGCCAGGCCATGACTGCGGCCCTCAATCAGCTTTCCATCCTGCCCGATTATCTGCTGCTGGACGCCATCAAACTCGATGTTTTGATCGAACAAAAATCCCTGATCCATGGAGACGCCCGCAGCGTCTCCATCGCCGCTGCTTCCATCCTGGCCAAAACCCATCGCGACGCCCGCATGCAGGAATGGGACGCAGTCTATCCCCAGTACGGGCTGGCCCGGCACAAAGGGTACGCCACTGCCGACCATCTGGAAGCCCTGCGTCAGCATGGCCCCAGCGCGCTGCACCGGCACTCCTTCGCACCCGTGCGCGAATCCAACTGCTGGGCGGTGGGCGCTACTCAGATCTCGTTCCTGCAGGATATAGAATCGCCGGAAGGAGCCGCAGAGTCCGCGATCGTTCCGTTACAAAATGCGTAAGCCGAGGCTGAAAAATTTCTTACCCGCCTTCGCCATCGCTTCGCCGGGCCGTTTCCAGCTTTGCACGGTAATAACTGGCTGCTCACATGGGACTTTGCCTTCATTGACTTGCTTTTCTTCAGCCTGTTAGCGTAACAGGATAGCGTTGCGGGTCACCACTGAACCCCCAGCGATCGAGGAGAAACGTCTCGGACAGAGCTCACAAGTGTCCGCCGCGGTGCCATTTCGCGCCTTGGCGGTCGAACAGGTTTATTGTCCCGGTTAACGCATGGCTTATAACAAAAGCAAATTCGTCGAAGCCGCCCAGAAGCTCTTAAATCAGGGCAAAGTCGCGCAGGCTATCGCCGAATACCAGCAAGTCCTCAAATTTGAACCCCGCGATCAAGTCACCCTGATGACCGTTGGGGAGCTGTACATTCGCCAGGGCGAGACTTTCCAGGCCATCGATTATTTCGAGCGCCTCGCGCAGATCTTTGTCGGCGACGGCTTCCTCACCAAAGCGATTGCCGTTTACAAACGCATCGCTAAACTTGCCCCGGAAGAAATTCGTCCGCTCGAGAAACTTGCCGATCTTTACGTTCAGCAAGGGGTGATGAGCGAAGCGCGCCCGCTCTTTCTGCAGTTGGCGGAAATCCATCTGAAGCACAATCGCCAGCCGGAAGCAGTCAGCCTGCTCAAGAAGCTGCTTATAGCTGAACCCGACAATCTTCGCATCCAGGTGCGTCTTGCCGATCTGTATCAAGCCATGGGGCAAAGCAAGGAAGCGGTGGATTCCTACGTGTCCGCTGCGCAACGCGCCCTGGCGCGCGGTGACCAGCCGGAATGCGAAAAGTTGGCGGACAAAGCGCTAAAGATAGATCCGCAAAATCTCGCCGCGGTTATCGTCAAAGCCCGTTCATACTCAGCCCGCGGCAATGTCGCGCAGGCAGCCGAACTCCTCGAACATGTTCCTGATCTGGAAAAGGGCGGCGAACAGGCCGAGCTGCTCCTGGATCTCTATATCAAGGTCGTAAATTGGGATAAGGCTACGGCGCTGGCGCTGCGAATTTTCGAAGCCGACGAAAAAAACTTTGGCCTCACACAAAAAGTTGCCGAGGCTTTATTGCAATCCGGCCAGGGCGAACAGGCCATGGCCATCATCGAGCGCACGCGTATCCCCATGCTGGATGCCGGCGAGTATGAACCGGTTAGCAACCTTCTGAATGAACTCGTGGTGCGCTTGCCTGGCCGCGTGGAACCGCATGAATGGCTGGTAGACACCTATGGCCGTATCAGTGATTCCTTTCGCTTGCCTGATGCTCTTGCGCAACTTGGCGATGCTTTGGTTGCCAATGGGCAGTTGGACCGCGCCAAGGCGGTCTTCCAACAGTTAGTCGAGCGCGAACCGGAAAGCGAATCTGCCAAGCGCAAGCTGAATGATCTGCTTAAAAAAATGGGGATGCCGGTACCCGATGCCGTGGAGCCTTCTGCCGACGATCTGAAGACTCAACTGCCACCACCGCCGGCACCCAAAATTCGCCCGGATCTCCCGCCACCAGTCTCGGCGCCCGAACCTGAACTTGTGTCGCAGGCAGTCGCGGCCAGCGGCGAAGCCGCAACTACCCTGGACGAAGAAACGCAAAAATTTATCACCCAGTCCCTCACCGATGTCGACCTGTTTGCCAGTTACGGCCTCACCCAGAAAGCTATCGGATTACTCGAAGCTATTTTGCGGCGCGCACCCCGTCACACTCCGACACTTGAGAAACTTTTGGATTTTGTTCTCACTGCGGCAGATGACCGGCGTACCGCGGAACTTGCTGCTCGCCTTGAAAAGCTTCATACCGAACGAGGGGATCAGCGCGGCGCCGAACGATTTGGTGAATTGCGCCGCCGCTTCCAGCGCTCGGCGGGTATAACGGATGAAGAGCTGGCTGCCGCCTGCGAAGCCGCTTTAACAGAGCGCTCGCATGCCCCCGCCGAATCCACGGACATCGAAAGCGATGAATTTCCCACGTTCGAAATCGCGCCCGAACCCACGGCTGTGGAAGATGACGCTGAGATTTTGGAATTTTCGTCTCCCGCTCCGGTGGAGGCAGCATCCCAACATTCCGGCTCGGGTCCACACGATGTACAAGAAGTGGATTTGTCCGACGAATGGTTGTCGGTCCTAAAGGAAGCCGAACCCGGGCACCCTGGCGCGGGAAATGCCGGAGCCGATGCGGTTGCACATGCCAAGGAAGCTACAGAGCCCGAAACTGTCGGCCATAAAACGGGCGCCGGCGACAGTTCCGCATCCCCCGCTGAATTTGAAATCACTGCCGAGCCAGTGACTGCTGAAGAACATGCGGATGCATCTTCGTTGCAAGGCCTTTTGGAATCCGGGCAGCCATTGCCATCCGTTCCTCCTCCGGACATGCCTGCGTATGCTGAATTCCAGGTCTCTCCGCAGGAAACCCCAGCCGAAACAAGCGAACCGGCAATCACTGCTCCTCAGGAAACACAAATTTTCGCCGCGTCAGCAACTCCGGTCGAACAAATTCCGTTGCCGGAAGAAATCAGCGTCCCTGGGCCTGTGGCGCAGGAAGCCACGCCCCCCGCAAAAGAGAAAGTTCCGGAGTTGGCTGCAGTTGAACAGAGCCATGTACCTGCGAAAACGAGTGAGCCAGAACGAGAGTCTGAATTCGAACTGGAGCAGGATTACGACCTGATTCTGGAACCCGAAGAACTGGTGCCGGCCCACAGCCAAAAACCTCCCGATATTCCCATGGAGGTTCACGCGGCCGAGTCGGATGCAGATCCCGAACACGCGCACGCCGGGCGAAATTCCGGTGGACCGCCTGCCGGCAGCGATTTTGCCTCTGATCACTTCCTTGCGGACCTCGCCAATGAGATCGAAGATCTGGGCATGGGTGGCCTGACACCGTCTTACTCGAAGGCCGCAACAGAGGCGCCCATCAAGAACATCGACCAATCGAATCTCAGTGACTCCGGGCCTTTGAAAGAAGTCTTTGACGAGTTCCGCGCCGAGCTCGGCGAGATGGGCTCGGACGATGAGGATTTGGAAACACACTACAATCTGGGCACTGCTTTCCGCGAGATGGGTTTGCTTGAAGAAGCCATCAGTGAATTCCAAAAAGTGGCCAAGGCCAACGAGCGTGGCCGTCCTTTCCGCTACGCCATGCAGTGTTGCACGCTCCTCGGTCTCGCGTTCATGGAGAAAGGCCAGCCGGGCATCGCGGCCATCTGGTATGAGCGTGCACTTGAGACTCCCGGCGTCGAACCGGAAAGCATCCTCGCCTTGCGGTATGATTTGGGCATTGCCCAGGAATCGGCTGGCGAGCCCGAAGCGGCGCTAAAAAGTTTTTCCAAGGTCTATGCGATGAATATCGACTATCGCGATGTGGCCGAACGCATTGCCGCTCTTCAGAAGCCCAGCCGCTGACGCCTGGATGTTCGATTAGGCGGAGACCCCTCAGTCATGAATCGTGTGTTACGCGCGTTATTGATTATTTTATGTTTTGAGATGGGCGCTCTGCTGCTCTATCTTCCATGGACGAACTTCTGGGAACAAAACTATTTTCTAAGCCACTTTCCTTCGCTTCTGCCGGTGCTCTTGCATCCGTCCGTTCGCGGCTTCGTTAGCGGCATAGGGGTGCTGGATATTTTTTTGGCCTTTGGTCTGATCCGTCCGCGACCCGATACTCCCCGTGTCCCCTCCCAGTAAATTGCCGCGCACACCGATTCTTTGCTATGTCACCGATCGAAAGGGTCTGACTTCTGGTGATAACGATCAGAAGCAGGCGCTACTCAAGCGCGTCGCTGCTGCTGCCGCCGCCGGCGTCGATTGGATTCAGATGCGGGAAAAGGATCTCTCAGGCAAGGAGCTTTCTTCTCTTACTTGTGACGCCGTTGCGCAAACGAAACAAATAAATGAGCGCAGCACCAAAGCTACGCGAATCCTTGTGAACGAACGTTTCGACGTGGCTTATTCTGAACGCGCTGGTGGAGTACATCTCGGCGAGCATTCTTTGCCTGTCGCCGATGTTTGCAAATGGCTCGCGGCAAAGCAGGACCTCGCCGAACGTAACAAATTTCTAGTGGGAGTTTCTTGCCACTCGGTTCAGGCCGCGGCGACCGCGGCACGCAATGGCGCGGATTACATTTTCTTCGGCCCGGTCTTTGCAACGCCGTCTAAAGCACGGTTCGGGGCTCCACAAGGCCTGCAGCGACTTGCCGAAGCCTGTAGCGCCGTATCGATTCCGGTGCTGGCCATCGGCGGTGTTACTCTCAATAACGCTTCCGATTGTTTCGCCGCGGGATCTGGAGGCATCGCCGCCATGCGGCTCTTTCAAGAGGCTGAAAATCTCGCAGCTCTCGTCACCCAGTTGCGTGCCAAGTCCGCCTAGGACTTACAGCACTACATCGGGATCACGTGTGGATCGTTAGTTGAAACTGTTTTGCCGTTTTTGTCCGTAGGTAGCACCTTATAAGAGTAG
This sequence comes from Candidatus Acidiferrum sp., assembly GCA_035996445.1. Classification (GTDB taxonomy): domain Bacteria; phylum Acidobacteriota; class Terriglobia; order Acidiferrales; family UBA7541; genus Acidiferrum. The sequence goes on from DASYJM010000033.1 coordinate 39,796, forward strand.
TCTTGATATTGAGTTGCATTAGCGCCAACGGTTTGAATATCGGTCACTTGCTTATGCCGTTTGTCATTACTTGTATCTGGCTTCGACGGAAATTTTGCCTGTCCCGATTCGAATAAACTGGTAGTCTTCGCAGCAGCTGTATCATCGAATTGCACTGTGAACTTCAAATTGTCTTCATACGTAAACCAAAGAACCTTATCGCCCTTACAAAGAAAAATATACTGGTCTACCGGCGCTACGTTGCCGCTTTTGACCTCCACTTCCACCGTTTTATCCGGGTTGTGTGGGCATGCGACATACTCCAGGTTGTAGGAAGTTTTCTTCCGGCCCGATTCGGTTTGTTTGTCTTTTTCGGATTCTGGTTTGTTCAAATCACAGCCGTAACTCATCATCGCCAAGGCCGCGAGGAATCCAATAAATGCAGCCATTCTCCAAACTCCCTTGCTGGTCATGAAGTCTTTCCTTTCTTATGCTCTTGCGCAATCAGGGCCCTGAACCGTGGATCGTTCCCTAACACCAAAAAATTGGGGGTATCCCGCACACCTGCTGCCGGGTATCCCGCGGCGACTGCGCGTTCCAACTTTTCCAGCGATTTTTTCTGATCGCCGGCCTGCACGTAAACCATGGCGGCGTAGTACAACACTTCTGGATCGCCGGGCGCCAACTTTTCAGCCTCTCCAATCCGAAGCTGCGCTTTTTGCTTTTCGCCCAGCATGGCGTGGTATTCCGCCAGGTAGCTCAACATGTGCGCATCTCGCGGATTGACTCTACGCTGTTCCTCGCCGAGCTCTAGCGCCTTGCGGTAAGCGCCCCCAGCGCGGTCGCGCATTCCGGGCGCCCAATAGTACGCGTCGCCCAGGTTCCCCCAGATTTCGTAATTCTTGGCATCCAGAGTCGTGGCCTCTTCGAGCGAGCGTGCCGCATCCGTGTAACGCCGCGATTGAAAATAAGCGGTAGCCAGGTTCGACATTCCACTCCCGGTTTTGCGAATCTTCAACGATTGTTCTAATGGCTCAACGGCATCGCCGTAGCGCCCTTGCTGGATGCGCGTACTGCCCAGGTTTGCAAACCCAACGAAGCTGTCCGGAACCAGCGACGTGACTTGCGTATACATCTGCGCCGCTTCCTCCAGCCTTCCATTCCGCAAGTAAAAGGTGCCCAGCCGGTTGTATCCAGCCCAGTAATCCGGCCGCAATGCGATTACCGCCTTGTAGGATTGCTCGGCTTCCTCTAAACGGTTGAGACTCTCATAGGCGCGCGCCAACCCAGTTTGCGCGGCGTCCAGCGTCGGTTCACTTTTCGAAGCTTGCTGATATTCTCTGACAGCCGACTCGTATTTTCCGGTGCCCTGATATACCCGTCCGAGGCACGTATGCCCCTGCGTCAGGCTTGGATCTTTCTCCAGCGCAACCTGACAGGCCTTGGTCGCCTCGGCTACTAAATGTTTCTCGTGGGTGTGCTCGAATTTTTGCCAGTATGCTTCGCCCAAACCTGCGTACGCGCCCGCGAAGCCGCTGTCTTTTTCAAGTGCGTGGCGAAATACGCTGATGGCGTTATCGATATTTTCTTCCTTGTCATAATTCTGCAAATAGCCCAGGCCACGCAAATAGAAATCGTAGGCAGCCGGTTCGGACGTGCCGCGAGCCGACAATGTTTTCTTTTCCTGAGGCTCTAACTCCAGTCTTAAAAGCTCCGTCACTCTCGCGGAAACCTGATCCTGCAGCGCAAAGGGATCGGACGCGGCTGCCGTAATGGTCCCGCCGCGAAGCTGTTCATGCGAACGTGCATCTACGAGGGAATAATTGACGCGCACTTGTCCGGCAGCCCGCTGGATATTCAACATTAATCCGTAATTCACCCCGAACTCTTGGCGCGCAGCTTCCAAGGTTTGCACGTGATGCGCGCGCATTTCGCTCGTAGGAATCACGGCCAGGTGGTGGCGTTCGGATAATTCCGTCAAACCGGAAGTAAGGGTGTCCACCAGACCGCTGTTGAACGCTCCCGCACTCGCCTGGGAATTCGTATCATTCGTATCCGGCGTATTAGAGCAAATTACCGCGAGCTGCACCCGCCCTCCCGCAGCTTCGGTGGCGCTCTTCGTTACGTTTTGGGATCTTTTTGCCAGCCACAGTGCACCCGCTGTGACCAGCGCCAGCACAGCGGCAGCGGCCACCCAGCGGGTAAATCTAGATTTCTGGTTTTCACTGACGGAGGAGACGATACCCACCGAAGATGACGGTTCCAGTGCCTCCAGCGCGGCGCGCACTTCGCCTGCTCGTTGATATCTCCGCGACGGCTCTTTCTCAAGACACCGGCGAATCACCGCCGCTAGCCCAGGAGGCACCGTTTCGGGCAGCGCCGGAATTGGCTCATTGATGATGCCGGTGCAAAGACGATAAAGATTGTCCCCGGTGAATGGCTTTACTCCCGCAGCCATCTCATAGATGACGACTCCAAGCGCCCAGATATCGCTCCGGGCGGATGCGTCGCTGCCCTCGAGCTGTTCTGGCGACAAGTACGGCATCGTTCCCGCCAAGCCTACGGTTGTGGCCGTCGCCGCTTGCAACGACTTGCGAGTTACATCATTTGGATCCGTTCGCTTGGCAAGTCCGAAATCGAGAATTTTCGCGTCACCGTCCGGCGTAATTACAATATTCAACGGCTTCAGATCCCTGTGAATTACACCGCGCGCGTGTGCATGCTCCAAAGCTCCGGCGATTTGGCGTGCGTATCTCACTACGCTTGACGTAGACATCCGGCCGTCCCGAATCGCTTCGGACAGCGGCCGGCCCTCGACAAACTCCATGGCGATAAACATCTCGCCCTGTTCTTCGGCCACTTCGTAAATGGTGCAGATGTTTGGATGATTCAGAGCGGAGGCGGTACGAGCTTCTTCTCGAAAGCGCTGCATTTGTTTCGGATCACGAACAATTTGAGGTGGGAGAAATTTTAGGGCGACGGTGCGGCCCAGCGTAGTGTCTTCAGCCCGATACACCACACCCATTCCGCCGCTGCCCAATGGCTCCAAAAGCCGGTAATGCGACACCAAGGCGCTCGGCACAGGCACCGCCACGGGAGGAAACCAACACGCTTGCATACTTCGCATCGTGCCGTTTGAGAGATAATTACTGCGGGCATCTTAGGCCGCTGTTAACCCGCAAGTCAACGCGCAGTTCATTGCGCCTTAACGTCTGCGTTGGCGGATCAAGTATCTGCATGTCGATGGGATTCGGTACTGTCGAAAAGGCAGCAGATAAACCGCAATTCAAGCGCTAAGCCAACGCCCTATCGGTTTCAACGATGCGGTGTGATCGCAGATCACTCGCAACGCCGCGGTAAGCGGAATTGCCAGCAACAATCCCATGCCGCCCCAGATCCATCCCCAAAACAGCAGCGCGATGGTGATGGACAATGCATTTAATCGCACCTTCTTGCCCACTAACGCCGGCGCCAACAAATTATTCGCAAGCATATGAATCGCCAGCAGCACACCCGCGATCAGCGCGTAGGACGCCGCAGAGTGAAGTTTCGCAAGCGCAATCAGGAATGGCGGCAACCACGACAGGACCGCTCCAAAATAGGGAACCATATTCAGCAGTCCCGAAACGATACCCGTCAATACCGGGTAGTCCAATCCCAGGGCCCAGAAAAACACGCTGCTCGCGGCCATCACGATTAGCGTCATCAGCGACATGCCCACCAGGTAGTCGCGCAGCACGTCGCGCAAATCTTCCAAAGTCTCCTTCACCCCTGTTCTTCGCGATACCGGAAATAATTGCAGGGTGCTGTGCCAGACCTCCTGTTTTTCAGACAGCATAAAAAATACCAGGAAGGGAACGAACGTGACTTCCAGCACTAGCCCGGACAATGATCCGATAATGTGCACCACTGCCGCGCGCAAAGCATTTTCTACGCCGACAACTGTTTTGGAGGGTCCTTTCTGCTGGGCGGGCTGGGAAGCCTGCGAAGAAGTTTCGCTCTCACTTACCTGCCCTTCGATACCATTTAGCTTTGTTTCTACGGAATTCACCGCTTTCCTGAGTGTCCCGCTATATTTGGGCCAATTCGCCGCAAAGTCTGATGTCCGCGAATACAATCCGTATCCCACTGCTCCCAGGACTCCAATCAGGAACAACACGGTAATCATCGATGCCAGCGTGCGTGGCATGCGCATTCTTTCCAAAAACTCCACGACCGGATCCAGAAAATACGCAACTAGAATGGAGAGCAGCAGCGTAATAACCACGCTCGCGGCGTAATAGAGAAAAGTCAGAACAAGCGCCACCGCCAGGAGTTTAAGGCTGACGTTAGAAATTAAAATTCGAGGCTTGGTGCCTGGACTAGGGTGAGTTTCCGCGGTGGATAGAAGCGGCTCCATGCACGAAACGGTAACATATCCCTCAAACCCTGGTTGCACAGATTGTGCGCTCAAATCACAATCCCACCTTGCTGGACCGCGCACAAAAACCAATCAATGGACAAAGGCGGATTCTTATCCTGGCACCGTGATAACGGCGTGCTAAACTTTTTTGACCGGGTGTTCGGCCCACAGCATTCGGTAAGCCTTTTTGGGTCTCGTATTCCGCTATCGAGCAATTTCCCTAATGCCTAAATCACTCTTTGGCACCGACGGTATTCGCGGCATTCCGGGCACCCCGCCGCTCGACGATGCCACCTTGTTTGCCACCGGGCACGCTCTCGGCGCTGATTTGCATCACGAACATTCCGCCGCCCGCGTTCTTATCGGCATGGATACCCGCGAATCTGGGCCGCACATTGCCGCCGTTCTTGCCGCCGGCCTCTCCGAAGCGCGCGCTTCGGTGGCTTTCGCCGGCGTTATCACCACCCCAGGAGTCGCCTGCTTGGTCCGCCAGAATGATTTTGAAGCTGGAGTGGTAATCTCAGCCTCCCACAATCCCTTTCATGACAATGGCGTAAAACTTTTTTCTCACGCGGGGATGAAATTTCCCGACGCGACAGAAGAAGTGTTGGAACTGGAAATAATCAAGCATCGCGATAAAAATAAATCCGCACACATCTCCGCGCCGGCGCTCGTCGCCGATCAGTCGTTGGACGCGGAATACCTTACCTATTTGCGAGAGCGGATCATACCGGGCGCGAAATTGAATGGATTTCGCATGGTGATGGATTGCGCCAACGGTGCAGCCTTTAAACTTGGTCCCGAACTATTTCGCTCTCTTGGCGCGGAGGTAATCTCCATCGGTGACTCCCCGGATGGCCGGAACATCAACGCTGGTTGCGGTTCGCTGCACCTCGAAGGGCTTCGTAAACGCGTTCTTGCGGAAGGAGCCACTCTTGGGGTGGCTTTCGATGGCGATGCCGACCGGGCGCTATTTGTTTCCGCCGGTGGGCAAATCGTCAATGGCGATGGGGTCATGCTGGCCGTTGCACGCTATCTTAAATCTCAAAATAAGCTCAAAGGCAACCGGGTCGTCGGAACCTCGATGTCTAATTTAGGCTTGGAACGTGTGTTGTACGCGGAAAGCATCGCTCTAGCGCGTACCGACGTAGGTGATCGCTACGTCCTCGAAGAAATGTTACGCAGCGGGAGCGTGCTGGGCGGCGAGCAGTCCGGCCACATCATCTTCCTGGGCGACAGCCCGGCCGGCGATGGTCTACTAACCGCCCTCAAGATTGCTTCACTGGTTTCCATGAATGGCGGTCTCGCGGACTTAACCAAGGGATTGAAGGACTATCCGCAGACCATCGTGAATGTGAAGGTTCGTTCCAAACCTCCGCTCGATTCGCTCCCAGAGGTTTCGCGGGCCCTGTCCGACGCCAACACGGCGCTGGGCCAAAGTGGACGCATAGTTCTTCGATACTCGGGTACGGAGCCTCTCGCACGGGTAATGGTAGAAGCCGAACACGATTCGGATGTGCAACGGTTCAGTCAATCGCTGGCAGATGCTGTCCGTGCCTCTATCGGCGCGTAAGCAACTCCGTCCTCTCGCAATTGAGTAGTCTCACGTGGTCCACAACTGGCCATCTGCTGAGTATTGCGCACAGATTAGTAAACTGGATTTCGCGAAATACACGAGCGCGAAGAAGCACGGAAATAACGATATTGTGAGTTTTGTCGTGAAAAAATTCATCACTGATTAAGGGCTTTCAGGTTTGAGCTGTTCCCAAACACCATAGAAGCCACTCGAAATTCTGTGAGATTTTGTAGGTTCTCGGGTGTTGTCACCGCTCTTTACGAAGCGCTTACTGAGCTAACGACGGTGTTTTCAACGAGTTTGGATTCAAATTTTTGTCGAGTGTTCGCTGGCACAACAGTTGCTCTTCTCTTGGCAACTTTAAAAAGATTGGCTTCCCGGGGTGGCCGGACCCGAACCTCGACTCGGTTTCCGGTTTTGGGGCGTCAATTTAAGAAGGGGGCTTGCACCAGCCCCCTTTTTTCATTTCTGATCTATTCCGCGATTCAAGGTCTGTCGGCCCAAAACCCGGCAGGGTTTACTTTCCGTTTCTGAATGTGGGTCGTTTTAGCGACCGAGTCCAGACTTAATATCCCGAACCCAAATCTATGCAGAATTACACCACGTCGGAATGACGCAGAGGTTTGATGTGAACGTCCCAGATTGCTTGACGCCAGGGAAAGGTACCCGAAAAAGGTGAGCGGCCGGTGGGGGTTCCGGCCGCTCGGGCGTGGGGATGGAGGGAAACGTAATCCGAAGCTGTTCTTAACTTCCCGTCGCTATGCTGCGCTCGCGAGCAGCATCACGGCACACAGGAGCAGCCTTAACTGCTCCGGAAGTCGCGATCAACTTCCGATCACAGTTGCGATTGTGCTCTCCCTCCGCGTATCGGTCGATAGTTCCGCCGGTCCATCTCACCCGGTACTTTCCGCGTCATGCTTCCGTACCGTTCCACAGGTACCTTGGTACTGTCGCCCTGCCAACTCGAGAACGGCAATCGCTCGATCGCCGGTTTTCCACGCTTGCCCCATCGATGTGTATGAACTGTGTCTTCAACTGGGGTCCAGCCCCAGATGCTTTCCCGACGAATTTACCGGGCTCCGAGAGTTTTGAATAGCTTCATCTGCTCGCCACTTCCCACTGCGATACGTTATTCTTCCATCCCATGCATGACCTGAGTTATTTTCGTGAGCACCTCGATCTTTTCGCGGACATGGCTGCCAAACGCGGCGCCACTCTTGATTTGGACGCTTTTCGCGCTCTCGACAAAGAACGTCGCGAGCTCATCACAAAAAACGAGCAGCGCAAAGCGCAACGCAACAAAGCCAGCGAGGAAATCGCGCGCCTGAAAAAAGAAAAACAGCCTGCCGATGCCATCATTTCGGAGATGAAGCAGTTCTCTGAACTCATCAAGCAATGCGACGAGCGCATTACCCAGCTGGATGACGCGCAACGCGAGCTGTTGCTTACAATTCCTAATATCCCTCATTCCAGTGTGCCGGTAGGTTCGGGCGCCGCGGACAATGTAGAAGTCCGCCGCTGGGGGGCGCCGCCACAGTTTGACTTCACTCCGCGTCCCCACTGGGAAGTCGGCGAGCGCGCGGGGATTTTAGATCTGTCGGCCGCCGCCAAAATCACCGGAGCGCGTTTCGCCGTATATAAAAGCTGGGGAGCACGCCTGGAACGCGCACTCGCAAATTTTTTCCTGGATGTACACACCCGCGAACACGGTTACACGGAAATTCTGCCGCCCTTTCTAGTGAATAGCACTTCACTCATGGGTTCCGGCCAATTACCGAAATTCGCTGCCGATCTCTTCAAAGTAGAGGGGACGGATTTCTGGCTTACCCCTACGTCAGAAGTCGAGCTTCACAATCTCTATCGCGACGAAACGCTAACGGAAAGCCAGCTTCCTATCTCCCTCACCGCTTGGACCGCTTGTTTCCGCTCCGAAGCAGGCGCCGCAGGGAAAGACACGCGCGGCATTCTCCGCCAACATCAGTTCCAAAAAGTTGAGCTTTTCAAATTTACCCATCCGGAAAAAAGTTACGAGGAACACGAGGCTTTGGTTCGCAATGCAGAATCAATCCTTCAAAAACTCGGCCTCCACTATCGAACGGTGCTCCTCTGCACTGGAGACCTGGGCTTTGCCTCTGCAAAAACCTATGACATAGAAGTCTGGCTACCCTCTGCAAACGAATTTCGCGAAATCTCCTCCTGCTCAAATTGCGAGGCATTTCAAGCGCGTCGCGCGGGCATCCGTTTTAAGCCAGCAAGTGGCGGCAAAAGTGATTTTGTACATACTCTCAATGGCTCTGGACTCGCCGTCGGGCGCACCTGGATCGCCATTATCGAGAACCATCAGCAGCAAGACGGCTCGGTCGTAATCCCTGAAGCATTGCGACCATACATGGGCATCGACCGAATTCCGGCACTCCAGACGCCTAAGCGTTAGGGTATTCCTCCGGAGGCTACTCTTGGCCCTAACTTCAAGAAAAGCCTTAACTTAATGCCTTTTTTCGGGCCATTTGGCTGATTGTGCTCTGAGGGCTGCCCTCGCAACTCACTGAAATTACACCTTTTCGTTTGACGCGCCCTTTTGACCTTGCATACACTCGGTTCACCGCGTCCTTTGGTGAGTTCCTGGCTATTGGCCGTCGTTGCCTTTCCGCCGACGCCGATTGGAATTCGCTCATCATCATTAGCTCGTAAATAGAAACAAGACGCGAATTGCAGAGTAAGCTATGACCTTTTTCGCTCGATTGATCAGGATTTTGTTCTGGGTGGTAATTGTCTCGTGGGGTGTTCGCCTCGCCGGACGACTTATCTCTGGCTTGTTGCAACCCGGCCAGAGGCGTGAGCCATTAAAGCCCACCAGCGACTTGGATGCCGGACAAAACGCACGCTTACTGGTGCGCGATCCCGTCTGTGGTGTGCACCTCGCGGAGGTACTTGCCATTCCTCTGCGTACAAATGGTGAGTTGCTGCATTTCTGTTCGTTAGCGTGCCGCGATGCCTATTTAAACTCATCGCAGAAGCTAGCGGCGAACGCATGACGCGGCTTGAACTAGCAATAGTTGTTGGCTATCCAACGTTTTGAATATTGCTCTAGACGAACCCACTTGAGGAAAGGACCCGAGCCGATGGCCACGGTCGCAAAGCCTACAGCCCCGACGAGACAGATTGGCGCGCCTCCCATGGTGCCGCGCATCGCTCCGCGGGAGGATTTGAACCCCTTTCGCATTTCGCAGATTCAATTTGATATGGCTGCGGAATTCCTAAAGCTTGATCCCGGCCTGCGCCAGATTCTCCGCACGCCCAAGCGCATTCTGGAAGTTTCCATTCCCACCAAAATGGACAATGGGCAGGTGAAAGTTCTCACCGGCTATCGCGTCCAGCACAATGTGGCACGCGGACCGGCTAAAGGCGGTGTGCGTTTTCATCCCAACCTTACGCTGGACGAAATGAAAGCTCTGGCTGCCGGCATGACCTGGAAGACGGCAACCGTGAACGTGCCTTTTGGAGGCGCACAAGGTGGTGTGATTTGTGATTCGAAACGCATGTCCAAAGGTGAGCTGGAGCGTGTAACGCGCCGTTATGCCAGCGAAATTCTGCCGCTCATCGGGCCGTATATGGATATCCCCGCGCCTGACGTGTACACCGACGCGCAGACGATGGCTTGGATGATGGATACCTACGCAATGACCGTGGGCCATGCGGCGCACGGATCCGTTACTGGGAAACCGTCGTCCATCGGCGGTTCGAATGGCCGTGAAGAAGCCATGGCTCGCGGGCTAGTTGCCGTGGTCGAGGAAGCATGCAAGCTCAAAAAAATCGCACTGCGCGGAGCTACTGTAGCCATTCAAGGATTCGGTCATTCAGGAGCCACCGTAGCGCAGCTCTTTGCCGAGAAAAAAGCTAAAATCATCGCCCTCAGCGATACTCGCGGTGGCGTAACCAATTCGCGTGGCATCGACCCCATCAAAGCCATGCGCTACAAAGAACGCAGCGGCACGGTAGTAGGCATGCCCGGCGCTTCGCGCACCACCAACGACGAATTGCTCACCATGAAATGCGACATCCTGGTGCCGGCTGCTCTCGAAAACGTCATCACGCTGAACAACGCCGAGGCCATCAAAGCACGCATTATTGCCGAAGCCGCCAACGGACCGACCACTCCCCACGCCGATGAGATTCTCGCTCGCAAGGGAATTACGGTGCTTCCAGACATCCTCGCCAATGCCGGAGGCGTCACCGTCAGCTATTTTGAGTGGGTGCAAAACCAGCAAGGGCTGATCTGGGACGCTGAAGAAGTAAATGCCCGCCTGCAAAAAACGATCGTGCGCGCTTTTCATGAAATGGTTGAAACCATGCGCAAGCATCACGTCCCGCCGCGCGCCGGCGCCATGATTCTCGCCGTCGGACGCGTTGCCGAAGCTACTCTCGTCCGCGGTTTGTTCCCGTAATACTGAATTATTTCTGAGTTCGGGTACCGCACCGCACGGTTGGAAGTCCTACGCTACGTTTTTTTCGAAAACTTTTTCTTGCGTCATACCCCTTGCACGCGTACATTCGCAATTGCCGGTGCGTTTTTGGTTGGTTCTCCAAAAGCGCCCGGCAATTTTCGCTTGGAGTGAACGCTTCAAGTGAAATAGTGGCGAAATGGTGGCACAGGTTTTTGACGTAAAACTCATCGCGCCCCATGAGACTGAGAATTGTGCGGCTTGCCGTAGGAGTCGCTGAGGATTAAGTACCAAAAATGTCTAACCACATAAACGTGGCTCCAAATTTATTGCTCACCATCGCTGGATTCGATCCTTCGTGCGGCGCGGGCATCGCGGCCGACCTCAAAACTTTTGCTGCTCATGGTTGTTACGGCGTGGCGGCAATCACTTCACTGACGGTGCAGAGTACCGAAGGCGTGCAAGCGGTCCACAATACTCCCAGTGCTGAACTGCGAGAACAATTGGAAGTATTGGCTAAAGACTGCGACATCGCGGCGGTAAAGATCGGCATGCTTGGCAATCGCGGAAACGCCGTGGTTGTCGCTGAATTTCTGGATGCGCACAAATTCGCGCATGTCGTCCACGATCCAGTGATGAAATCTTCCAGCGGAGCGGAACTGCTCGATGCCGCCGGGCTCAAATATCTCACAACAGAGCTGCTGAAGCGTTCGACGGTCATCACTCCTAATGTGCCCGAGGCAGAAATTTTAACTGGGCTGGAAATCAAGGACGTTGCTGGCATGGAAGCCGCCGCCAGAAAGATTGTCGAGATGGGCGCGCACGCGGTAATCGTAAAAGGCGGTCACATGGAGCGCGCCGTCGACGTACTTTTTGACGGTGAACGAATCACTCAGCTGGGCGGCGACCGCGTAAAAGCGGACAACAATCACGGAACGGGTTGTACCTTCGCGTCAGCGATTGCCGCGCAGCTAGCCTCCGGCCGCGGATTGGCGGAAGCCGCTATGCTCGCCAAGGCCTACGTTACGAAAGCCATCGAAAAGGGCTACGCCATCGGCAAAGGCCGCATCCCGTTGGATCATTTCTACCGCCTGCGTACTGAACCGCCGGCGCGCGGTATCCATGAAGTTCCACAACACGGGATGCATCCCGCCGCCGAACCCACGGCCCATTAATTCAAGGGGAAGTACCGGCGAATATGTTTCCGCGCACGAGTGATCGAAGTTCTGAAGTTGGTGGCTATCGTTTCCACACTACACGGCCCGCGACAATCGTAGCCATGGGTCCACCCTTGAAGCTCCGCCCGTCGAATGGCGAGTTCCGTGATTTGCTGGATGACTCCTTGACGTTATAAGTCCACTGATGGTCTGTGGAAAAAAGCGTCAGGTCTGCCATCTCGCCAGCGACAATTTTTCGTTCCATGCCAAAAACTTTCGCCGGTCCCGTGGTGAACAATTCCACCATGCGCATCAGCGTGACCTTTCCGCTGTGCACGAGTTCCATCGCAAGCCCCACCGCCGTTTCAAATCCCAAAATGCCAAAAGGCGCGCGATCAAATTCCACATCCTTCAAAGCCGGCTCATGTGGCGCGTGATCTGTTGCTATCGCATCCACGGTACCGTCCGCGAGTCCAGCCAGCAATGCGTCACGGTCTTGGCGCGCGGCTAATGGCGGATTCATTTTGAATCGCGAATCGTATTGCACATCCTCATCGATCAGTGTGAAGTGATGCGGCGTGACCTCGCAGCTGACCTTCAAGCCGCGCTTTTTCGCCGAGCGCACCAGCTCCAGTGAACTCCGCGCTGAAAGATGCGCGATATGCAGCCGGGCTTCCGTTAATTCCGCCAGTTGAACGTCCCGCGCCACGCACACCGACTCAGCCGCGGCAGGCATTCCGCGTAAACCCAGTCGCGTGGAGGTAACTCCTTCGCGCATCACCGCACCATGCGCGAGAGAAACATCTTCGGCGTGCTCAATCACCGGCAGATCCAGCGATCGGCAGTAGTCCATCACTTGCCGCGCCAGTTTTGCCGTAGCGATGGGCTTGCCATCATCGGACACCGCGACGATGCCAGCTTCCTTCATGGCTGCAATTTCCGCGATGTTTTCTCCTTTGCTGCCCACTGATGCCGCGCCGATCGGCCACACCCGCACGCTGCCGGTGGATCTCGCGCGATCCACAATAAATCGCGTAACCGAGGCGTTGTCATTCACCGGTTTGGTGTTGGGCATGCAACACACGGCGGTAAAGCCACCTCGCGCCGCTGCTCGCGTGCCCGTCTCGATGCTTTCCGAAGACTCCTGGCCAGGTTCTCGCAAATGCACATGCATGTCGATAAAACCTGGCGCAATAATCAATCCGGCCGCATCGAAAATTTCGGCATCTCGTACATTGGTAATCTTTCCAGGCGCGCCAATCTGCGCGATTTTCTCACCGTCGAGAAGAAGGTCCTGCGCTGCATCCGTTTTCGTGGCTGGATCCAGCACCCTACCGTTCTTAATCAGCAGCATGCGTGGATTCCTTTTTTTCTGGCGAGGCGGCCGAGCCACCCAATGCTTCATCCGCGACGGGGTTTTCTCCGCCTTCCGTCGATCCGGAGATCAGCAAGAACAGCAGTGCCATGCGCACAGCGATACCGTTGGTGACCTGTTCGAGAACGCACGACTGCGGTCCATCCGCCACTTCCGGCGAAATTTCCACTCCGCGATTCATGGGGCCTGGATGCAGAATAAGCGCATTTGGATTGGCTAGCCGCAACCGCTCGGCATTCAGTTGATACAGCAAAATATATTCTTCCGCGGAAAGTGTGGGCTCATACATTCGTTCGGTCTGCACCCGGAGCACCAGGATCACGTCCGCATCTTCAAGCCCTTCCTCGATTCGTGACACGCGACGAATCACGGCTCCGGGAGGACCGATTTTTTCTAGCTCCTTCGGGACCCACATCGCCGGGCCGCACAGAGTGAACTGACAGCCGAATTTACCCAACAAATGAATATTTGAACGCGCCACCCGACTGTGTTGAATGTCGCCCAGAATGGTGACTTTCAAATTTTCGATCGAGCCGCGCCGGTCCCGAATGGTTAGCGCGTCCAACAATCCTTGCGACGGATGCTCGTGCGTGCCGTCGCCGGCGTTGATGACCGGTATATCAAGATTGCGCGCCACGAAATCTGCCGCGCCGGACGCCGCGTGGCGCATCACCAGACAATCCGGTTTCATGGCATTCAAGGTATAGACGGTGTCCAGAAGCGATTCGCCCTTTTTCAAGCTGGACGCTTCCGCTTGCAGGTTCATGGTGTCTGCGCCCAGCCGTGAAGCCGCAGTACTAAAGCTAATACGCGTACGCGTGGAATTTTCGAAGAACGCCAGCGTGACGGTTTTCCCGCGCAGGGTGGCTAGCTTTTTTAGGGGATGCCGCTGAATTTCCTGGAAGAGTTTGCTCTGGTCCAGCAGAAAAGTTAGTTCGTCCGCGCTGAGCGGTTCAAGGGCCAGCAGATCGCGAAAGCGGTAGGTCACATCGTCACTTATGGAATTACCGGCAAATCTTGATACGGTCGAACAGCGGCGAAGCACTAGCGATTCAAATCAATTCGTCGTCATGAAAATACTTCTACGGCTCCACGCGATCGACCAGCACTACACGCTCTTCACTGTCGATCTCTCGTAGGCGTACTTCCACGATTTCTGTGTCACTGGTTTGCACACCCCGGCCCACGTACTGCGCTTCGATGGGCATTTCACGATGGCCGCGATCAATCAGCACACACAAGGACACGCGCTTTGGCCGTCCCAGATCGAACAAGCCGTTCATCGCCGCGCGAATGGTCCGCCCGGTATATAAAACGTCGTCCACCAGCACAAGGTCCATGTTATCCACGCCAAAGGAAATATCAGAAGATTGCAGGACCGCGTGCGAAGCCACTTTGGATAGATCGTCGCGGTACAAGGTAATGTCCAGCGTTCCCACCGGCACTTCCACACCATCGATGCCGCGCATGGCTTTTGCGATTCGCTGCGCCAGAGGCACGCCTCTGCGTCGCACTCCGATCAACGCCAGATGTTTCGTGCCACCGGATTTCTCCACAATTTCGTGTGCCAGCCGCTGAATAGTGCGATCGATTTCAGACGCCGACATGAGCTGAGACTTTTCTACGATGCGCATAAGTTCGCGTAATCCTATCATTGCTGCCGCAACTCGGCCAATGCAACCGTTCCGTATGTCGCTGCAAAATGAGAATGTCCGGTTTGAGCAAAGTAGAAATGTCCGCTTTCATAGGTGGCCGAGGGCGCTATGGAGACGGAGCGAATTGCCTTGAGCCAACGAGAACGGGACCGGCTAGGTGTGCTACACGAGATAAGGCAGAAGCAGATCACCCAGAGGGAAGCGGCCCGCCGACTGAAGATCAGCGACCGGCACATCCGTCGATTGCTGGTTGGTCTGAGGAAGCTAGGTGACCGAGCAGTGCTCCATGGCTTACGCGGACGGCCCTCGAACCGCAGATTAGCAGCGCGCTTGGAGCTGAAGATTTTGCGCCGCGTGCGCCAACGCTACGCGGACTTTGGACCCACACTGGCCGCCGAGCACTTGGCTCAGGAGGGCTTGCCGGTGAGCCGCGAGACGCTGCGCAAGTGGATGGTGAAGGCCAGCTTATGGTGCCCCCGCGCGCAACGCATAAAGACCATCCATGTGTGGCGCGAGCGGCGCGCCAGTTTCGGAGAGTTGGTGATGCAAGATAGCTCTCCATTTCGTTGGTTGGAGGAGCGCGGGCCGGCTTGTCAGTTGATTGCGGTGATCGATGATGCCACCAGCCGTTTCTATGCGCGTTTCACAGAACACGACACCACGGAAGAGAATTTACGGACTTTCGGGGCCTGGTTGCAGCGCTACGGACGCCCGGTAGCCCATTACACCGATAAGAACAGCATCTTTCGCAGGTCTGATGCCATGCTGCTGCGAGAACAGTTGCGGGGAGAAAAAGCCCGCTGGCATTTCGGACGAGCACTCCACGAGCTAGGGATCGAATGGATCGCGGCCCACAGTCCGCAGGCCAAAGGGCGCATTGAGCGACTGTTCGCAACGCTACAGGACCGCCTGGTAAAAGAAATGCGCCTGGCGGGGATCGACAGCCTAGCAGCCGCGAATCACTTTTTGGAGACGCGCTTTATTCCGCAGTGGGAAGGACGTTTCAGCGTAGTACCTCGCAACCCGCGCAATGCGCATCGACGGTTGGATCCACAACAGCGGCTGGAAGAAATCCTCAGCGTACGCGTGGGCCGCACGGTAGCCGACGATCACACCGTCAGCTGGGATGGAAATCACTGGGGCGTGCCACGCGAAGAAGTTTGTACGGGTCTTCGCGGTGCGCAAGTGGAAATCGAGCGACGATTGGATGGCTCGCATTGGATACGCTTCCGCGGCCGCTATCTCCGCCTGCGCCATTGCCCAGCACCCCTGCAACCTTCCGCAAGTCCTTGCGGCCTACGGCCTCCAGGACTCGCGGAACGACCGAGACTCAAAAACAAAATCAAACCCAAATACCATGTGCCTGCCCAGCACCCCTGGAGGAAACCGTGGAACCGGACATTTCTATATTGCGAAAAAGCGGACATTTCTACTTTGCGTTGACATGCAACCGTTCCGTAACATTTGGATGATAGACTGCCGAAGTTCTGCTGGAGGAAATGGGCATGGCTGCTGGGGTCTCAGGTTTTTTCGATCGTGCACATAAATTCGATCGTGCACATAAAATTGTGGCGATTGTGTTGTCTGTGGTGCAGCTTGCGGCGCTGCCCATAGCAGCGGAAGAATTCCCGGCACAAACCGCCGCTCATAAAACCACCACGAAAGACTCGGTCCGTGATTCCAGTAAGCCAAAACTGGTGGTCATTCTGGTAGTCGACCAGATGCGCGGCGATTACATCGATAAATTTCAACAGCAGTGGACGGGCGGTTTGAAACGCCTCGTCAACGAAGGAGCCTGGTTCCGCGAAGCTGCCTACCCTTACGGGGCTACGGAAACCTGCGTAGGCCACTCCACTATTTCCACCGGGGCATTTCCCGCAAGCCACGGCATGGTTGCCAATGAATGGTGGGATCGCAAACAGGGGAAGGAGGTTACTTGCACCGCAGACGCCTCGGTAAAAAATATTCCCTACGACCCGACTGCTCCCGCTGCAAGCAATGCGGCGGGCAGCGCACCAAGTTCAACTATAAATGCCGCGGGAGATAGCGCCGCTAACATGATGATTCCCGCGTTTGCAGAAGAGTTGAAGTTCCAGTCCGGGGCCGGAACACGTGTGGTCGCCTTGTCCCTCAAAGCGCGCGCCGCTATCACTCTGGCCGGACATCAAGCCGATGGTGTTACGTGGTGGGATGGAGCAACCGGATTGTGGCAAACTTCGTCGGCCTATCCACAAGCGCCCTTCATCGCTGAATTTGTGAAACGGCATCCCGTGACGGGCGACTATGGCAAAACATGGGCGCCTCTGCTACCTGAATCAGCGTACTTATACGATAAAACCGCGTTCAATGCCGGACCGCCTCCCAATTACGGCGCCACATTTCCTCATTCTTTGCGCGGAGGGCCGGACGTCGCGTTTTATTCACAGTGGGCCACAAGTCCATACGCCGAAACCTATCTCGCTCACATGGCCGAAGATGCCGTGGACAAACTTCAGCTTGGCCGGGGTCCTGGCATTGATTTTCTTTCCGTGAGTTTTTCGTCCGTAGACTACGTCGGACACGCTTTTGGTCCGCGCAGCTGGGAAGTACAGGACGAACTGGCTCGCCTGGATCGCGATCTAGCGGAATTCTTCACGCATCTTGATAAAACCGTTGGGCGAGGCAAATATGTCGTGGCCTTCAGTTCCGACCACGGCGTGGCGCCGGTTCCAGAAGATTTGCGCAAGACCGGCATAGATGCAGGCCGCCTCAATCTCGCGGACGTAAAAAATCGCATCGAGCAGGTGCTTGAACCATTTCATTTTGCGAAGCCTTCAGTATCTGCAATTGACGGTGCTGATGTGTACTTCACTCCCGGCACTTACGCCAAGCTGAAAAGTGATCCGCACGCGTTGCAAGCGGTGATCGACGCCATTCAAGAAACTCCCGGGGTCGCTCGCGCATATCAAGCTGAGGAATTGGATGATCGGCCGGCCACGCGCAATCCGATTCGCGCTGCCGAAGCGGCTGGCTTTTTTAAGTCCCGCAGCGGTGACTTGCTTATCATTCCCAAGCCATACTGGATCTGGGATAACTCAGTGCCAGGCAAACCAAGACGCAGTGGCGGCACTTCGCACGGCACACCGTATTTCTACGACCAACGTGTTCCAGTGATTCTCATGGGCTCGGGAATTCGTGGTGGAAAATATTACGAACCGGCTACGCCCGCGGACATTGCGCCAACGCTTGCAACTCTTTGTGGCATCACTTTGGCTACGCATGACGGCCGGACGTTGGTCGAAGCGCTTGATGGTTCACAGTCCGGGCAAGCGCCGTCATCTTCGCGGACACCAGCAACAAGCAATTCCCACATAGCGGATCGCTAAAATACCTCTGACGAACAGGTGGTTTTTCGGGACGGAATTCGCGGCGCCTGGCTCGCACTTCGTGCTATGCTGCGCCCGATGTGACCTCCGCTGGCCCTGTCGATCTCACCGTTAACATCGGCGCTTTGCGCCTCAGAAATCCCATTATTGCCGCGAGCGGGACGTTCGGTTACGGCCTCGAATTTGCCCATCTTATCGATCTAAACACAATCGGCGGTTTTGTTACTAAAGGTTTATCTCTCAATCCTATGCAGGGTTCCCCGGCTCCTCGAGTTTGTCACACTCCTTCCGGAATGTTGAACGCTGTAGGGCTTCAAAATGTCGGTGTCAAAGCCTTCGTGACGGAAAAACTTCCGATACTAAGAAAATACGATACCCCCGTATTAGTTAACATCTTCGGGTATTCACTTGAGGACTACGCGGAGGTCATCCGCATACTGGACGATGCCCCGGGCATAGCGGGATATGAGCTGAATATTTCCTGCCCCAATGTGAAGCAGGGCGGCATCCAATTCGGTAGCGATCCTGCCATGGTTTCTCAGGTGGTTAGCGTCGCCAAGCGATCAGCGGTCAGCCGTCCCCTGTGGGTGAAGCTATCGCCTCTCGTTACAGACATTGGGGTTATTGCCAAGGCGGCGGAGGAAGCGGGCGCGGACGGGTTGACGGTGGCCAACACCTACCCCGCCATGTCGATTGACGTCCAAGCCCGTAGGTCCAGGTTAGGATGCGCTACTGGGGGCCTTTCTGGCCCGGCCATCCGGCCGATAACGTTGCGGCTGGTCTGGCAGGCGTGCAAGGCGGTGCGGATCCCGATTATAGGCCTCGGGGGCATCGAGACGGTCGACGACGTGCTTGAGTACTTATCCGTGGGGGCTG
Organism: Candidatus Acidiferrum sp.; assembly: GCA_035996445.1. GTDB lineage: Bacteria > Acidobacteriota > Terriglobia > Acidiferrales > UBA7541 > Acidiferrum. The sequence goes on from DASYJM010000033.1 coordinate 58,623, forward strand.
CAGCCGTTCAGGTTGGCACAGCGAGTTTCGTGAACCCGGGTGCAATAGGAGGCCTAGCGGCTCAGTTAGAGGAGCGGGTTACAGGTTATAAGTTGCAGAACATAAAAGACTTAACTGAAGTTTTGGTACCTAAGTTGGATTGACCAACCGGCCGGGGGCTGGTACACTTTTCAGTATGATGATGCGAAAAAGACACAATATGCGACGTTCCGTTCACATCCTCTATGCCTTCTTCCTATGGATACCGGTTATGTTCCTAGCCGCCCAATCTATCGACGCGCCTTTGGTAGCGAGGTCAAATGAGCCTGTTAAGCCCCTCAAGACTTGGGTAGGGAACGCCAGCTGGTACGGGAACGATTTTGACGGTAAGAAGACGGCTAATGGCGAAGAGTTCGATTCTGAGGCCCTGACCGCAGCGCACCCGAACCTGCCGTTTGGATCTATCGTGCGCGTGGTAAACACTCGGAACGGAAAGTTTGAAGTAGTACGAATCAATGACCGCGGCCCTTATCAAGAGGGACGCGAAATTGATGTATCCTATCGCGTGGCTAGAAAGATTGGCCTGACCCATGCGGGAGTTATCAAGGTCAGACTCGAATTGATGCAGCTGCCTCAGCGGCCTTAACGAACCTCAGAAGGCCGGGTTCACAAACGTGACCTTGACCTTTGACGCTCATCCACGAAGCAACCTGATCGTAGCCCTCGATTTTGATTCATTATCAACTGCGATAAAGTTCGCGAAGAACATTGCCCCCCTTGTGGGCATGTTCAAAATCGGCACCCAGCTTTTCACGGCAGCCGGACCGGCGGCTGTTAAAGAGATCGCCGCGCTGGATGTCGGAATTTTCCTGGATCTGAAATTCCACGATATACCCAACACTGTTGCAGGCGCGGTGCTGTCCGCCGCTTCGTTACCAGGAGTTGAGTTGCTCAATGTTCATGCGCTGGGCGGCACCGCCATGCTTCAGGCAGGTGTTCAAGCCATCAGCGCAGGAGTGGCCATGGGCGCGAATCGCGCCAGGCTGCTTGCTGTGACGATTTTGACCAGCATGGATGACAAGTCTTTGGTGGAAGTCGGCCTCGCCGGCCCGGCGGCAGACCGAGTTACCAAGCTGGCTGTCATGTCGCAAAAAGCGGGTGTGGATGGCGTGGTCGCTTCCGTCCAGGAAGCCGTGGCGATTCGCGAAGCGTGCGGGCGTGATTTTCTTATCGTGACTCCGGGCGTGCGCCCCAAAGACGAAACTTCTTCAGCGCAGCGCGATGATCAATCTCGCACCGCGACTCCCGCGGAAGCGATTCGTGCCGGTGCGGATTTCATCGTGGTGGGCCGCCCAATTCTAGCGGCCCGCGATCCTCGCGCAGCCATACAAACCATCGTCGAAGAAATTGCTGCCGCAAAGCAATTTTCGTAATTCTCTCAACTGAATTCCTCGCGCTCGCAATTTCGCGGCGCCTTTCCTTGACCACGATGCAAGCCGCCGATAAGCTTGAGTTTCTCCTTCCCGGTGAAAGGTTCAATGGACCAGATTCACGTTACATTACCCGACGGCAAAGTTCAGGAAGTGCCCAAAGGCACTACTCCGCTGGAAATTGCTCGCAAAATATCTCCGCGGCTCGCTGATGCCGCCCTGGTCGCCCGCATCTCTGCTGGTAATGGCATACCCGATTCCAACGCTTCAGACCAAAGCGAATTGATCGATCTGCGGCGTCCCCTCGACTACGACGTGAAGCTTCAAATCCTCACGGAAAAAGATGCCGACGCGTTGTACGTCTTCCGTCATTCCGCGGCTCATCTGCTTGCCGCTGCAGTTACTGAACTATTCCCCGACGTCAAACTTGGTATCGGTCCGCCCATCGACACAGGCTTTTTCTACGAATTCCTTCGCGAAGAACCATTCACTCCGGAGGATCTCGTCAAGATTGAAGCCAAGATGCGCGAGCTTGCCGCACAAGACTTGCCCAACGAACGCAAACTTCTTTCCAAGCCCGAAGCCCTGGAGCTGTACAAAAAAACCAATCAGACCTTTAAGTGCGAACTCGTGGAAGAAAAAGCGACTGAGCCTATGGTTTCCTTTTACACCACCGGGAAATTTATCGATTTTTGCCGCGGCCCCCATATTCCTTCCACCAAGCGCATCACGGCGTTCAAATTGATGAGCGTTGCCGGCGCCTATTGGAAAGGCCAGGAAGCGAATCCGCAGTTACAACGCATTTACGCCGCGGCTTTTTATACTCAGAAAGAACTCGACGAATATTTGCATCGCCTAGAAGAAGCCAAGCGCCGTGACCATCGCAAGCTGGGAGTCGAGCTCGATCTTTTCAGTATTCAGGAAGAAGCCGGCCCGGGACTTATCTTTTGGCATCCCAAGGGCGGGCTGATCCGCAAAATTATGGAAGACTGGCTGCGCGACGAACTGTTGCGGCGCGGCTATGATCTGGTCGTCACGCCACATATCATGAAGCTCGATTTGTGGAAGACCAGCGGCCACACCGGCTTCTACCGCGAAAACATGTTTGGGCCGGTGGAAGTCGAAAAAACCGACTATCAATTGAAGCCCATGAATTGCCCGGGGCACATCCTCATCTATAAAGCCAAGATGAAGAGTTATCGCGATCTACCTGTTCGTCTCGCGGAGCTTGGCACGGTTTACCGCTACGAGCGCAGCGGCGTCCTGCATGGCTTGTTGCGCGTCCGGGGTTTTACGCAGGACGACGCGCACATTTTCTGCATGCCCGCGCAAATTGAAAGCGAAGTCGAGGCCTGCATGGATTTCGCCTTGGCGGTAATGAAAACTTTTGGCTTCGACAAATTTGAGGTGGAACTCAGTGACTGGGACGCGTCCCACCCGGAGAATTACGCCGGGAAGGCTGAAGACTGGCAGCGTGCCACTTCCGCGCTCGCGGACACCATGACGCGCATGAATATTCCTTTTAAGAAAATCGAAGGCGAAGCCGCTTTCTACGGCCCCAAGATTGACGTCAAGTTAATCGATGCAATCGGCCGCTCCTGGCAACTCACCACGGTGCAGTTCGATTTCAATTTGCCCGCTCGCTTCGGGCTCCAATACATCGGCGAGGATGGCGCCAAGCACGAGCCGCTGATGGTTCACCGCGCCTTGCTCGGCTCCGTCGAGCGCTTCTTCGGCATCTTGATTGAGCACTATGCCGGCGCTTTCCCACTCTGGCTGGCTCCCGTGCAAGTCGAAGTCTGTCCGGTCAGCGAAAAGGTTGCCGACTACGCGCGCCACGTTACGGACACCCTGAAGCGGCACGGCTTCCGGGTGCATCTCGATGATCGAAATGAAAAACTACCCGCTAAAATTCGCGATGCCCAACTGCAGAAAATCCCTTACATGCTCGTACTCGGCCCCAAGGAATCTGAAGCTGGTACGGTCTCTGTGCGCCATCGTACCAAGGGGGATCTTGGTCCGAAACCACTTCCCGAAGTCATCGAGTCGCTGAAAAGCGAAGTGGAATCCCAATCTCAATAGCGTCCGCCAGTTTGGCGAACTTCCGGGCTTGGAGTCCGCATGTCGCAAAAAATTCCGCGCCGCATCTTTCTCGCTCTAGCCGGAGGCGCCCTCGGCTTCCCAAAACTCCCGTTGGGAGAGGTTGATCCGCCTACCGTGCTTGATCATATTCTTCTCGGCTGCAACGATCTCGACCGTGGCATCGCCTTCGTCGAGGAGCACACGGGTGTCCGCGCGGCCTTCGGTGGTGTTCATCCTGGCCGCGGGACCCGAAATGCGCTTCTCTCTCTTGGTGAAAGGCACTATCTCGAAATCATCGCGCCTGACCCACAGCAAGCCGGAGCGCCAGACACGCGCAATTTGCGGAAATTGGCCGAGCCGCGACTCCTAGGCTGGGCCGCGCATCCGGGCGACATCAGCCAATTTGCTGCTCACCTCCGCAGTGCTGGCATGGACTTCGAGGGCCCCACTCCCGGTTCCCGAAAGCGCCCCGATGGTCGCCTGCTTCAATGGAAAACCCTGAATCTGAAAAACGACGAGCAGGGCGTGCTGCCCTTTTTCATCGAATGGAGCGTCGGCACCATTCATCCCTCCGCAGACGCGCCCTTCGGTTGCAAAATCGAGCGCTTTACGATTTCCAGTCCTAATGAGGTTGCGCTGCACGGTCTCTGCTCTCTGCTTAGTCTTGATGTTCACGCGGAGCACGCTGAAAAGCCACGACTGTACGCCCGCATCTCCGGACCCAATGACCACATGATGCAACTCAAGTCTTGATCAATCCCCGCCATTGGCCGCTAGCTGATGACCCTGCTTTCCGTCTTGTCCCACTACCGTAACCGCATGCTATACTTTGAAACCCATCCCATAGCGGTTTTGTACTGTGGGTAGCGGGTTTAATTTTCGGCGTTGCGGGCTTCGGATGTACTCCGCAAGGGCCTTGTGGCATTAGGGGGAAATATCGCAGAACGTACTTTCCGGCAGAGCGACCGCATTCGCGTTAACGAACGTATTCGGGCGCGCGAAATCCGGGTGATTGATGAAGAAGGCGGCCAGCTCGGCGTCATGCAGCCTTTCGAAGCTATAAAAATGGCTAAGGAAAAGGGCTTGGACCTGGTGGAAATCTCTCCCACCGCGGACCCGCCGGTTTGCAAGATCACCGATTATGGCAAGTATCTGTACCAGGCCAACAAGAAAGCGCACGAACAGCGTAAGAGCAGTCGCGGCTCGCAACTTAAAGAGGTAAAGTTTCGTCCCGCTACCGCCGAACACGATTATCAGGTTCGCAAGAATCAGATCATTCGGTTTCTCGGAGAAGGCCACAAAGTTCGTGCCATGATTTTTCATCGCGGCCGCGAAATGGCTCACCAGGAAGTCGGTCGCGCCAAGATGACCCGCTTGCTGGGCGAAATTGGCGAGAACGGCCAAGTGGAAACCATGCCGCGCATGGAAGGAAATGTTTTGGTGGCGTTGTTGGCGCCTAAAAAAGGCGTTCCGGCGAGCAAGCCCGCGGGTCAGCAGGCCAACGCCCAGCAGTCGCAGTAGCGCACGTCACAGCGCCAAAATAATGAACGAAGTTATTGCGAGAGGATTTTAGAGATGCCAAGGAATCGTTCCAAGCCCAAAATGAAGTTGAAAACTCACCGGGGCGCTAAGAAACGCTTCAAGGTCACCGCCACGGGCAAGATTCTTCGCATGCATTCTGGCAAGCGCCATTTGCTCGGTACCAAGAAACCCGGCCGCATGCGCAAGTTGAAGAAGCTCACGTTGGTGAGCCCCGCCGACAACAGAAATGTGAAGCTCTTGCTTCCGTACGCTTAGAGTGAAGCTCGGCCAAAGACTTTCAGCCTCAATTTATCGAAGCTGATGCAGTAGCAACAAAAAGTCGGGCGCAAGCCCGCGCCGTTCCGCTGAAAAGCAAAATGGCATCGCGCCAGGCAGCGCTTCACGGGTGCCTGCCGGCCGATAACGAGCCGCATCCATTGTTCGCCTCGCGGTGAACACACGCGGTTCCGCAGTTCTACCGGAGACAAACCCGTTGCCGTACGCGTGTTCCTACGTGTCTGCGCAGCCCGTTGTCTCCCATTTCATTAAGGAGAAACCCAGATGGCACGCGTAAAACGCGGCACTAAACGCCGTGCGCGGCGTAAGAAATATCTCAAGCGCACGAAAGGTTTTTTTCTCACCAAGAGCAAGCTGTACCAATCCGCGCAGGAAGCCGCGAATCGCGCCGATCGCTATGCATTCCGCGATCGCCGCGTGAAAAAACGGCAGTATCGACGATTGTGGATCCAGCGCATCGGCGCCGCAGCGCGCTTGAACGGCATCACCTATGGGCAGCTTATCCATGGACTGAAAGCCGCCGGAGTGGATCTCGATCGCAAAATCCTGGCGGACATCGCCGTAAAAGATGCGGCCGCGTTCAAGTTGCTGGCTGAGCAGGCGAGAGCAGCCGCGCCACCCCAGAAGAAAAAGAAAACCGCCGCCTAACGTTTTTCTGCGCGCTGGCTATGTCGTCGGTTTCGTTCGGGCGCTAACGTTAGCACTCGAAGGGTGCCCCAGATTCGCAGTTGGTGTATGAAGCTGGGTGTTGGGGTTTCCGGCCTCAACTTGAGATCATTCATGAATGCTGCCGAAAACATCACCGCGAAAAAACTCGCTGATCTCGGCGTTGCCGAACCGGATCAGCTTGCGCCTCTCTTCGCGCAAGCACGTTCGCGATTCGACGACGAATCGGCTCGCGTTCACGACGAAGAATCGTGGAAACTTTTCCGTGATGCCTGGTTAGGACGCAAGTCCGGCGTGCTCACACAAATCACCGACAACTGGCTGAAACCGGCTGGCCCTGCTCTGAAGCCCGCCGTAGGCGCGGCATTAAATCAATTGCGTGCGCACGTCGAACCAAAAATTGAAGCGTTACACTCTTCAATCGATTCGGGTGGCGACGCATCCGCCAGCCCACGCGATCGTGCGGATCTTTCGCTTCCCGGAGTCGTTCGCGCTGTTGGCTCGCGCCATTTAATTCGCCAGGTCTTCCAGGAAATTGAAGACATTTTCTTTTCCATCGGGTTTTCCGTCGCCGAAGGCCCGGAAATCGAAACGCCTTACTACAATTTCGAAGCGCTCAACATTCCAGAATTCCATCCGGTACGCGATGATATGGACACGTTCTATATCGACGTTCCGTCCTCCGCCGGGAAGCAATCCGCGCAAAGCCTGCTCTTGCGCACGCACACTTCTCCAGTGCAAATCCGCACTATGGAAAAAACCAAGCCTCCCGTGCGCGTAATCGTACCTGGTAAGGTTTATCGCCGGGACAATCCCGACGCCACTCATTCTTTCATGTTCCATCAGATCGAAGGCCTGGCCGTTGATTCCGACATTACTTTCTGCGATTTCACCGGCACCATCGAATATTTCGTGAAGCAGTTCTTCGGTCCAGGGGTAAAAACGCGTTTCCGGCCCAGCTATTTTCCATTTACCGAACCGTCCGTGGAATTCGACGCTTCCTGCATCTTCTGCAATGGCACCGGCTCGAATTCCTCCGGCGCGACATGCTCGAAGTGCAAAGGCTCAGGCTGGATAGAACTCTTTGGCGCCGGCATGGTGGACCCCGCCGTCTATGGCTTTGTGAATTACGATGCTAAAAAAGTCAGCGGCTTTGCATTCGGCATCGGCATCGATAGGCTGGCCATGTTGAAGTACGGCATTGACGACATTCAGGTATTTTTTCAGAACGATGTGCGCTTCTTGCGACAATTTCCGTGAGTGAGGCTTCTCGCGCTGTGACGTTTGCTAACGCTAAAAATCGCTTTTCAAATCGCGCAGCCGATTACTTGCGTTATCGTCCCCATTATCCCGAGGGTGTGCTCGAATTCCTTAGGTCGCAAAGTTATCTATCTCCAGCGCACACCATCGCCGACATCGCTTCCGGCACGGGGTTTCTGTCCGAGCTGTTTTTAAAAAATGGTAATCAAGTTTTAGGCGTGGAGCCCAACCAGGAAATGCGACAGGCCGGCGAAGAATACCTTGCTGGCTATCCGGGCTTTACCAGCGTTAACGGGTCAGCAGAAGCCACCACGCTGCCGAATTCTTGCGCTGACTTCGTCACCGTAGGGCAAGCCTTTCATTGGTTCAAGCCGGAGCCGACCTATCGTGAATTTGCGCGCATCCTGCGCCCCCATGGATGGGTCGCCATTGTGTGGAACGACCGCACGCTCTCAGCAACGGGCTTTGCGGTGGGTTATGAAGAACTTCTGGTACGTTTTGGCACGGATTACTCTCGAGTAAGAGATTCTTATCCTCAACCGAAAGACCTTCGCGCGTTTTTCGGCCACGAAAATTTCTTGACGCACGAGCTCCCCAATTTTCAGCAACTTGATCTCCAATCATTGCGTGGCCGTCTGCGCAGCAGTTCTTTCGTTCCGTCGGAGGGCCAGCCGAATTTCACGGAAATGATGGCCGCGCTCGATACCCTCTACGCCGCTCACCAGCACGATGGCCGTGTTGTCATGGAATTTTCTACCTGGGTACACGTGGGCCAATTGACCCCCGGAAGCAGCCGGTCATGAAGGTGCTGTACAGCTGGCTGCACGATTTCGTGGCCGCTAGTGCGTCACCAGAGGAATTAGCTTCGCGCCTCGCGCTCTCTGGAACCAACATCGGCGGAATTGAGAATGGTGCTCAGGGCGCCGTGCTCGACGCCGAAGTCACTTCGAATCGCCCGGATTGCTTGAGCCATTACGGCATCGCGCGCGAAGTCGGCGCAATTTACAAACTGCCGCTCAAGCAGGTTTTGCCGAAGCCATCCGAATCCTCTGCTAAAACCGCAGAAGCGATAAAAGTAGAAATCCGCTCGCCGGAGTTATGCGGACGCTTCACCGCGCGCCTAATCCGCGGCGTGAAAATTCAGCCTTCTCCAGCGTGGCTTAAAAACAGGCTCGAAGCTTGCGGCCTTGCCAGCATCAACAACATCGTCGACGTTTCCAACTACGTCATGTTGGAGCTTGGCCATCCGCTTCATACTTTCGACTACGACAAAATACGCGACCACTCTATCGTCGTGCGCGGCGTGAATCCGCGCTCCTCCAGCGCACCTAATGCCGCTGGCGAAAAAATTAAAACTCTTGATGGCGTCGAGCGCCAACTCGATTCCGCCACCTGTGTGATCTGCGACGGCGACGGCTCGCGCATCGTGGGTATTGGCGGCATCATGGGCGGCGCGGAAACCGAAATTTCCTTTTCCACCAAGAATGTATTGATTGAGTGCGCCTGGTTCGATCCCATCGCCATTCGCCGCGCCACTCGTTCACTCAAACTCCACACCGAAGCTTCGACTCGTTTCGGGCGCGGCGCCGATCCAGAAATGGCCGAGCTGGCTTCGCGCCGATGCGCCGAATTGATTTTGCAACTGGCGGGCGGCGAATTACTTGGCGGAGTCGTGGATGTGTATCCCGGAAAGCGTCCGCCCAAAAAGCTCCAGGTCACCCGCGCCGAACTTCTTCGTGTGATGGGCGCCGACGTTCCCGACAAGGAAACCGAATCCATCCTGGGTGCCTTGGGCTTCGCTCCTGTGCGCGTTGATCAAAATCGCGGCACCGCCGGCTCTATCCTGGCCACCTGGGAATGTACGCAACCTTCCTGGCGCGCCGACGTTTCACGCGAGATTGATCTAATCGAGGAAATTGTCCGCGTCTACGGGCTCGATAAATTTCCGCCGCGCTTGCCTGCGTCGCGACAAGGTGCGGCGCGCTTGCTGCATTACGAAGCTGAAATGCGTTTGCGCGAACGGCTGATCGGCCTGGGCTACTGCGAAATTGTTACCATCCCGCACGTCGCCGAAGAACGCGACGCGCTGTTCCGGCCCGCTGATGTCAGTCCCGCGCGCCTCGCCAATCCACTCTCCGAGGAAGCTGGCGTCTTGCGATCCACCGGTACCGTCGCCATGGCCGGTGCGCTCGAATGGAATTTGAATCATGGCCAGCGCAACGTGCGCCTGTTCGAAATCGGCCATCACTATCGCTTAAACGGCAGTAAGCCCGTTGAGACTCGTGTGCTCACACTCGGCGCAACAGGCGCCGCTCGCGACAAAAACCTGTATGAACCCGCTCGCGATTATTCTTTCGCCGATTTAAAGGGCGACCTCGATAATATTGGCGCGGTGGCCGGCGGCTTGCGCTGGGAAGAAAACGCCACAGAATTTTTGAATCCCGCGCGTCGTGGGGCGCTTTTCCTGAAGGCTGAATCGCTCGGCGTTGCCGGCCAACTTTCCCGCCGCGTTGCCGAACGCCTCAAATTTCGCCAGGACGTTTTCCTCGCGGAAATAAATCTCGGCCCATTCTATTGCTCCTTTTACGGAGTCAAAAATTCGCGCCGGTATCAGCCGATCCCGCGTTTTCCCGCTGTCGAGCGCGATTTCTCCCTGCTGTTTTCTGACCGCACGCACTTCTCCGATGTGGTCAAAGCCATTTCGTCGCTGAATATTCCAGAAATCGCTTCCATCGAGGCCGCCGATTTATTCCGCGGCAAAAATGTCCCCGCGGGGAAATATTCACTTTTGGTTAGAATTGCGCTGCAACCCCGCTCTGCAACTCTGACAGACCCGCAAATCAATGAAATTTCCGCACGTATCGTCGCCGCGCTGGAAAAAGAACTCGGCGCCCAGTTGCGCACCGCCTAAGCCTTGATTGTTGTGAACATCGTTCCTGCGCCAATCACTTTTTCAACAACCGCCTGCACCACACAGCCAATGACTGTGCTATCTTGGCCCCAGTCACTCTATAGAAACGAGTTTCATGCGCGTGCCTGTTAAAGCAGAAATTTTCGGCCAGACCTATACGATTAGCGGCGAACTGGATGAGGACTACGTCCTGAAATTGGCCCGCTTCGTGGACGAAAAAATGCGCGCCGTAGCGAATGCCACCGCGACAGTAGACACGCAAAAAGTGGCCGTACTCGCGGCCCTGGCCATCGCCGATGAATTGCACAGCGCGCAGCGCGATCTAGGTTACCGGGAAGGCGTGTTGCGCGAACAAGCGGAGCGCTGCCTGGTGCTTGTCGAGCGCGCCCTGAAACAATCGGCCTAGTAGATCCCCACCTTCACGCTTCACTGTGACCAGGAAGTCGGCGTACGATCCCAGCGGTGTGTGCGCAGTTCGGCGTGCAGCTCTCCCGGCAACGGCCCGCGGGCGCTTGCGCCCAAATTGGTCTCCACGTGATAGCGTTTACGCATCCCGGGAATGATGGTGCTCACGTCCGGATTATTCAAAATAAACCGCAGCGCCATTTCTGGCATGGCCATGTCGTCACACAGCAAGGGTTTTAGTGCGTCGGCATGCTCCACGCTGCTCTTCAGGTTTTCAGCCACGAAATAAGTATTGCGCCAATCGCCCTTGGGCCATTTGCTTTCCCGTGTAAGGGTGCCTGTAAGCGTGCCTTCGTCGAACGGCACGCGCGCAATCACCGCCACATTTTTCTCGCGACACGCCGGAAATAATTCATCTTCCGGGTTCTGATCGAAAATATTGTAGATAACCTGCACCGCATCGATCAGCCCCGAGTTCACGGCGCGAACACCATTCCAGGGTTCCCAGCGATTGATGCTGATCCCCACCGCGCGCACTTCGTTGCCGGTGCGCAGCTTTTCAATGGCTTTCAACAATCGATCGTCGTCCAGCCAGTGATCTTCCCAGGTGTGAAACTGAATTAGATCCAGCTTACTGACGCCAATATTTTCGAGACTTTTGTTTACATACTCTTCGATGTAGTCCGGCGGATAGGATTCGTCCACAGAAAATCCCCGCTGGCTCGGCCATCGACGATTCTTGGGCGGAATCTTCGTTGCCGCGTAAAGCGCCTTCAGCGGATTGGCGTGAATAATTTTGCCCAGCAAGGTCTCGCTATGGCCATCACCATAGGCCCACGCGGTATCAAAAAAATTGCATCCCAAATCCACCGCGTGTTGCAGCGCGTCCAGCGACTCCTGATCCTCCGATCCGGTCCACCCCGCCATGCCCCACATTCCGTAGCCGATCTCGCTGACATTCCAACCCGTGCGTCCAAATCGCCGGAAGTTCATCAAAGTCCTTTCCACCCGAGGCCGGTTCCATTATAGCTATCAAGCCTTTCCATCTCCCAAGCGTTGTGAATTTCTTTGATTCTGGCTCTGTGCGCGTGCAGAATCTCATGAATTGAGACGGGAGTATTAATGACTAAAACAAATCTGCGGCTAGCGATTTCTTTCTTAGCGGTGGTCACCGCCATCATTGCCGTTCACGCGCTAACTGCTGGATCTAAGGAGACCTCCGGCGGGCCTCAAGTTTCCGCGTCCGGTTACGACTTGGTCATCGCTAACGGCCGCGTGATGGACCCCGAGACCGGCCTCGATGCGGTGCGCAACGTGGGCATCACCGCCGGAAAAATTCGCGCGGTCTCCGTTGAAGCGCTAAATGGAAAGACTGTTCTCGACGCGAAGGGCCTGGTGGTGGCGCCAGGCTTCATCGATCTTCACGAGCATGCCCAGGAACCGCACAACTATAAGTTTCAGGCTCACGATGGCGTAACCACTTCTCTCGAACTCGAGGTCGGAACCGACGACGTAGATGCCTGGTACGCCCAGCGCGAAGGCAAAACGCTCATCAACTTTGGCGTAAGCGTAGGCCACATTCCGGTACGCATGAAAGTGATGCATGACCCAGGAAACTTTCTCCCCACCGGCGATGCCGCCCATCGCGAAGCCACTCCGAAAGAGTTGCAAGAAATAAAAACTCAAGTTCATCGCGGCCTGCAACGCGGTGCTCTGGCCGTAGGCATGGGCATCAATTACACCGCGGCCGCATCGCACGATGAAATCGTGGACGTGTTCCGCGTAGCAGCAGGGGAAAACGCCACTGTGCACGTGCATCTTCGTCACGCAGGGTTAAAAGAACCCACGACCGGATTAGTCGGCATCGAGGAAGTTATCGCCGCTGCTGCTTCCACCGGCGCCCCTCTTCACGTCGTGCACATCACCAGCATGGGACTGGCAAATACGCCGCAACTGATTGCCATGGTCAAAGGCGCGCAAAGTCGCGGTCTCGACGTCACCACAGAGTGCTATCCCTACACCGCCGGCAGCACGAATCTTGATTCCGCCATCTTCGATCCCGGCTGGCAAGAGCGCCAGGGCATCACCTTCAAAGATCTTCAGTGGAGTAAAACCGGTGAGCGCCTCACCGCCGAAACATTCGAAAAATATCGCAAAGAAGGGGGCCTGGTAGTCATCTTTTCGATTCCTGAGAAAGCGGTGCGCACCGCTATCGCCGATCCCATCGTGATGATCGCCAGTGATGGCGTTCCGGTCACCGGCCCAAAGGTTCATCCCCGAGGTCAAGGCACGTTCTCTCGCGTTTTGGGCCACTACGTCCGCGAAGAGAAAGCTGTAGACCTCATGACGGCCCTGCGTAAAATGACCCTTATGCCCGCGCAACGCCTGCAAAACCGGGCCCCCATGTTCCAAAATAAGGGCCGCATCAGTGAAGGCGCGGATGCAGATATCACAGTTTTCGATCCCCAGCGCATCATCGACAACGCCACCTTCGAAGATCCGCTCCAATACTCCAGCGGAATCCAGTTCGTCGTGGTGAACGGCGTTCCCGTCGTTTCAAACGGTGAACTGGTCGAAGGAGTCTTTCCAGGGCGCCCCGCCCGCGCACCAAATTCTAAGTAACAGAACGCCAGCGTTTTCGTCATGTACTTGTCGGTCGCAATCGCACCGGAGTATGCTTCCTGCGCTTCGACCAAGTGAAAGGGGAATAAATGAACTGCCTACGATTAGCTCTACTGCTCTCGATTGCGCTATCAATGGGAATCACGAGCAAGGCTCAGAAAGATGAAACCAAGCCGTTGGCCACTACCAACGCCCCTCAGGCCAGCACCACCCCGGTCGCCAATCCGGTAAGCACTTTCGTCAAACAGCAATTGGCGCGGTACAACAAAAATATGGTCGCCGCTGCCGAAGCCATGCCGGCAGAAAAATACAGCTTTAAACCCACTGCGGAGATGAACAGCTTCGCCCATCTCACCATTCACATCGCGGAAGGTAACAATACGCTCTGTTCAAAAATTTCCGGTACTCCGGCTCCGTCAGAAAAACCTACGGATGAGGATCCCAAAGACAAACTCGTAGCTGGGCTCAAATCTTCTTTTGATTTCTGCACCACCGCGCTCGCCAACGTAGACGATTCCAAGCTGAGTGAACCTGTAGTGCTCTTCGGCAGTTTTTCTTCTTCGCGTGCCGGCGCACTCATAGCGCTGAGTATGGGCTTCGCCGATCACTACGGTGCCCAAGCCATTTACCTGCGCTTGAATGGAATCCTTCCGCCCACGGCCCAACCGAAGAAGTAAATTTCTGTAATAAAAAATGGACCCCAACACGCCGACGTGGCGTCCCCGGGGTCCTTTTTTCGGGTTAAGCAGCGCTTAAAAGTGGAAGCCGAGCTCCACGGTTTCGCTGCGCGGCGTCACAAAGTGTGTGCCGCTGAACGTTGAAAGGAAGTTATAAAGCGCAGTCTTATTTGTGAGGTTGACGACGGTGAAGCGTAGACTCCACTTGTAACGGTCACCGCGAAACAGATTGTCGTCGCCGACGCTGACGTCAAACAGGTGCCGGGGCTTGACGCGATCGGGATTGTGGTCGTTGTTTTCCTGGCTCGGGAAGGTGTCATACCCACCTTGCGGCAGGTTTATGAGTTTCGATGTAACTCGCCCCTCACTTCCGTCGGAATTTATGCAGTCGGTTAGGGGACTGCTGAATGTCGCAAAAACTCCATTACATGCTAAGCCAATGGTCACCTGCTGGTTGGGAGTCAGAGCGAGTGCTGCACCGGCATCCGGCACGCCACTCACAACCAGTCCACTGTCGTAACGCCAGTTGAACGCAATCCACGGCAGGGTCTTCCAGGGTTGATATTGCAGATGCGTTGTTTGTTGGAAGGCTTGGTCGTGGTCAATTCGAAACGGATCCCCGCCAGTTACAGTAGCTCCCAAACCTCCGACTAGTGGTGGAAAGAAGCGGGCGTTGACGTGGCCGAGAACGGCAAAAGCGGTAAACCCGTGAAAGTTAGGTACGCTTACGCGGATGGATGCGCCGTCGAGTTTCGAGTTATGCCAAGCAATCGGGAAGGTGATTGGTGTGCCCCCAAAGATGCTAAAATCATAGCCGTTGCGCGTGTATTTCCACATGTAGTCGGCATCCACAACCAGATATTTTCCGAAGGCCTGCTCAAAGCCCGCATTGAACTGGTTTCGCTGGCCCGGACGAATGGGTGCAAAAGGCTGCGTGCCTCCCAGATTAAAGACATCATTAATCACCGGGATCGTGGACCCCTCGCTCGCGAGTACCAGGTTCTCGTTGAAAGGCGTTTCCTGAATACGCGCGTACGAAGCCCGAAGAACGGTGTTCGTCTTCTTGACATTGTAGGCGACGCCCACGCGGGGCTCCGGCTGCGTGTCGTGAACGATTCCGCGGTACAAGTCCGCTCGAAATCCTACGTTGAAGGCCCAGTTGCCCTTGTTGATCGTGTCTTGAATATAGAAGGCAATCTCCTTGATGTCTGTGCGGCCTCGGAAGGGAAACAGGCCAACACCCGCGTGCGGATGCGAGAGATCAAAGGGAAACAGATCCGTGCAGGGTGCGTCGATGGGTTGATTCGTTACCGTGTCGAAGCACGGAGCGCCAGCCACATCTGTCAGGGACGGAAGGAACGTAGGATCGGTGATCCCGAAGTTGAAATTCTCCCTCAGGAAAGTATGCTGAAACGTAACGCCAGCCTTGATGTTATTGATCCCCTTCACGTAGGAGATGTCTGACCGTAAGCCGGCATTGGTGAGCGTTCTGTTTTGATTGACGGTGGCTGGGAGATCCGCGAAAACGTTGGTGCTCGGGAAATAGTCGTACCCGTCATGACGGACGAAAGCTCCCAAGGTAAACAGTGTGGTGGTGCTAATCAAGTGTGTCCATACCGGGGCGACATTGTAGGTGTTGATTAACGAACGCTGGTCGACCGGACCTACCAGCGCTCCGGTGGGGTCGGTAACTCCAACGTTGAGATTATCTAGGCTGTTCGGTGTCTGAAACCACGAACGCGTATATCCGGCATTGACGTGGATCGTGTCCGCACTGCTAATGTTATAGTCCACTCGATCAAACAGATTCTCCTGGTTGCCTTTATCATGGATGGCCTGAAATTCCGGAGGATCCAGGAACCGGCCCGTCCTCAGTCCGTTTGCTGCGACAAAGTTGCCCCATTTCTTGCCCCCGAACGCGACATCGAACCCGATGTTCCCGGTGCCAAACGATCCATACGACGCCCTGACACTTCCCACCGGAGTTGTTTGTCCCAAACCTGAACGGGTGGTCACTTTGATGATCAAGCTCGTTTTGTCACCGAATTCCGCCGGCGGCGCGCCGGAAATTACTTCCAGCGATTGGATGGACTCCACTGGAATCTGGTTGGAAAAGACCTTGCTCTGTTGATCGGTAATAGGTTGCCCGTCTACAGAAAACGAATTCTCCGCATGATCCCCGAGCCCATGAAATAAGCCGTTCGAGTCCGCCACTACGCCTGGCGTAGCCAGCGTTACCAACGAACTAACCGAGGAAGATGGACTTTCAAGCGGAAGCTTGTCGAACAGCCCGCGGTCGACGTCGGTGTGGAAGCTGGGATCGTTCTCCACCAAGTCCCCACCCGTGGCCTCGACGGTAACCGTCGTCGCCGATGAACCCATCTTCAATCCAAACTGCACGTTTACGGGAACGGCCGAACGTACGTCTACATCTTGGGTGTATGGTTCGAATCCTGGCGCATTTACGACCGCGTGATAGGTGTTAAATGGCACGTTCGTGAACCGAAAAGTCCCATCACTTTGTGTGGTGGTCGTGCGTTGAAAGCCGCTCACGCCATAAGAAATTTCCACCGTTGCATTGGCAACCGCCGCCCCCGATGGATCTTTTACTACTCCTTCCACGGAGCCGGCATTACCCAACTGCGCGAAACTGGGAAGCGCGCTAAATAAGAAGCCAAGGCTCAAAACGAAAAATGCAAACTTTCTAAAATTCATTTGAATTCTCCTCGGCCCTCAGGCGGGCCATCTCTGTATGTGTAGATGACGGGAATAACGCGGTGGCCATCAAATTTTATGGCTAGCGTTAGTCGAGAAACTAATTGGAGTGAATAGCGTGCTTAAGCGATTGGAGGTGCGCGGGAGGGAGAATCGTGACTGAAGAGATCTTTATTAAACTGTACGGCGATTTCGTGGACACAACCGGTCGTTAAAAGAGGCGCGGCCAACAATAACGCACTGACGCCCCGCGCTGCGCCCAAGTGCGCGGCGTGGCAAACCCGGCAGGCGGCCTCGTTTTGCCCGTTTTCGTGGTCGTGAATTACGACCTGTATCAGGAACACGACGATGCAGCAGGCAGTCGCAAGCGCCAAAGTTCGGGCGAAATAATTTACGGATTTTGAGGTGTGCCGCATGCTTTTAAACTTCAATACTTATTGTACTCGCAATATTCGCGACTAAAGTTCGGGTCGCGACGAAGTTGCTCCTTCAAGGTACCGGGGGTTGCGCCCATGGTGCAGAATCAGGTGTAAGAAAAACATGAGTATCAAAACTCCACCAAAGGTCACCACAATTGTAGCGCCTGTCGGGGTATCAATCTTAACACTCAAGATGACCCCTAACGCCGATACTAGTGTACCCATTGTCCACCCTATGGCCAGCCGCGGTCCAATGCGGTCAGCAAAAAGCATCGCTCCCACGCTGGGAACGATCAGGTAACAAAACACTAGCAGAACACCCGCAATGGCGACCGAGGAAGTAACCACAAATCCGAACGAAGCATAAAAAAGAAAATCCCAGAACCTCACGTTGAAGTTAAGTTTTTCGGCGTTATCGTGATGCATGGAAATTTGCAAAAACTTTTTGCGGAAAATGTAGTGAAATATTCCGACCGCACCGTACAAAATTGCCGTCTTGCGAACTTCCGCCCAAGACACCGCCAGTATGTTTCCCACCAGCATGTCCTTCAAATGCTCAGTTTCGCCGGTAGCTTTGCTCATCAGCAGGATTGCCGTAGCCGAGGCCACCGCGTAGGCGATACCGATGAACGCTTCCTGGGGAATATGTCCACGCCTGGTCCTCGCCATTGCAAAAATGGCCGCGCCCAAAAACGTGAAACCCAGGCTGATCCAATAAGACCCGCGTCCATGCGGATCCATTCCCACCACAATTGCCACGGTCGCTCCCAGCGCTGCGATTTGGGCTAGCGCGAGGTCCACGAAGATAACTCCCCGTTCCACCACATGTACCCCAAGGTACGCGTGGATGCCGGTCAGAATCAGGCTCGCCACGAACGGCGCGAGCAAAAACGGAAGAATCTCCATCGAATTGGGCTCCTGGTGCTAGTGGGTGGTGTCGAACGCTTGTTTTAATTTGGCGATATCGTAGTCAAACAATTTGAAGTAATCGGTAACTTCCTTTTCGCCGCCGACCGACGGCAGCAACACGACTACTTGCCCGCCGGTCTCCCGGGCCACGGAATTGGGAGTTTTCAAATCGAAGTACGGTTCCACTACGATCACTTTCACGTTGTCCCGCCTCATTTGTCCAATCAAGTCCACGGTGTGCTGCGGGGTAGGCGGAATGCCCGGGCGCGGTTCCACGTAGCCCACGACGTTCAGTTGAAAATGTTCGGCAAAATTCGGCCATGAGCGGTGATAGGTCACAATCTTCCGTCCGGCGTACGGTTTCATCTCGGCTTTCCATTTCTCATCGGCCTGCTTCAACCGCTGTTCGAAATCGCTATACCGTTGCGCAAAATAAGCCGAATCATTCGGACGCATTTCACTCAGCTTGTCCGCGATGCCCTTTGCGACGCGCAATCCATTCTCGGGATCGAGCCAGTAGTGCGGGTTACCTTGCGGATGCACATCGCCTTCGGCTCTGGTCACCTGCCCAGTCGGAATCTCCAGAATCTTCGCAAAGCGCGAAGCGTCCAGATAACCTGGCGCGGATACTTGAATATTCGGATTGCTGGATTGCGTGATTAGCGGCGGCAACCATCCAATCTCCAACTCAAGTCCCACTACGATCAGCAAATCTGCCTTGCGCAGCTTCAGCAGGAAGCTGGGCTTGGCCTCCACAAAGTGCGGGTCCTGATATCCCTTGGCGATGGATTCAACATCCACTTTGTCGCCGCCCACTTCCTGTGCCAGTGAGGCCAGGTCGGTGGTCGCCGTGATGATTTTCAGCTTGTTCTCCGCACGCCCTGCCGGACTTCCCGCCAATGCACACACCAATACGATTGCCATCGCCACGGCGGTGCTTTTCGTGAAGTAATTCGTGACGTAAAATATCATTCTCTCGATCAGCCGTACCTGTGACATGCCAGTCTCCTTGTTCACCATCAAAAGGGGTGAGCGCCATGCGCGCCCATCACGAATAAAAACTGGAACAATAGCTCGTTGGCATTGTCAAAACTTGCGTTGGGAGCCGTCGCCAGGTGGCCGTACCTATATTGTCCCCGTATTTGGCTGAACTCGCTTGGCCAATAGGTAACAATCGCCGACAGGCCCGTATCAATCAGATTCGCATTGCGTGCATGTGCGCTGCGGTCGAACCGGCCCCCAACCGTCCAGCGCCGGTTCACGCGGTACTCCGCGGAGGAGTACGTTCCGAAAGCGTGCACTGATTGGGAAAGGTCCAACGGCGAAATCTGGTCGCGCAAACTGTAAAACAATTCTGTGCGGAATATAAATGACTTGTAAATCGCGCGGCGCAGCGGCTTCCACCGCAGCGTAGCGTCGGCTCCATACAGGCTGGTGATGAAAGGCGAGCCGACGTCATTGTGGCCTCGCGCGTACGAAACGCCCAAATCCAGGTTGGTGGATTCACTTAAGTCCTTGTAGCCCCGAAGGTGTCCCACCACGCTAACGTCTTGCCGCTCGTTAGCGGTGAAAACATCCCCGGAATCGCCGCGAAATACTTGTCCGGTGGCTTCTAGGAACCAACCCTTTGGCGCCGGCAAGATGCGCGACAACGAAAATCCGGCGTCGTCAATGCCATCTTCGCCGCCAAGCAGATTATTCGTCGCCAATGGCCGGTCTATGAACGGCAACGCGTGGTTGTGAATGGTATTGATCTTGCCGAAAGCGGCTCGCATTTTTCCGACCTTCAAGAGCAGCCCGGCGGGCAACGACGTAAACGTCACATACCCTTCTTCCACGTTCACCCCTTGCTCGCCAAACGAGATAAATACGTCCGCGCGCGCATAGGGATCGATAATCGCTTGTACCCCCAACTCCGACTCATGCAACTCCAGTGACGGAGACGGAGTCACGTCGTTGTGACCGACTGCGCCGATAAAGTCGCCGATCAAGCTGATGTCGGGATTTAGCAACCTGGCATTCCCGCTGGCGCCGCCAAAAGTCTGGGTCTGCGTTGACTGTAGCGCTTGAGCTTGGGGAGTAGGTGCAGCCAGAGCCGCGGCAGGCATCGTGGCAACGTTCGTTACGCTTGACGACTCCGCGATTACTGGCCGGGGAGCTGGTGCAGATGCAGATGTCAGCACCAGTCGCGCTGCTGCCTCTTCACTAGGGGCCTTCGCGTCCGCCAGGACCTTCAGTTGATCGCGCAGCAGGGCCACTTGCTCGGCCAGCATGCTCACCTGTTGTTCTAGCGTTTGTATGCGCGCCTCAGAATTGGCAGTGGACTTTTCGCCTGAAGAGCCGTTTGTTGGGACTCCCTGGGCCTTGGCGCAAACAGCTACAAATAGCAGAGCGCATAACACGGAGGTCTTTTTCATAAACACTTCTCCCAAATGCAAAAATTTTCCTACGTCACCAGGAGATACTAGAGGGGGCTAGCAAAAACTAACAGCAGGGGGTGCGCGCGGTGAAACGGCGTGGGGAATATCTGGGGATGTTGCCGCCGGAACCGGAAAGGTCTCCAGCTGATTGATGACCGTCGTGAAAGCGAGACTGGGGGAGCTTGGCGTGACGACTGATCCGGCCGCCGAGCAGAGCGGGCAAACGTGAGAGTCCGAAGGTGCCGCGCTTAGGTCTCCACAATAGTGAAACTGCGCCCCCAGAAATATGACTGCCAGGAGCAAAGTTAGAATGTGAATTTTCCGGACATCCCCAGACATGTGCTTTGTAAGACGGAGCTTAGGCCGGAATGGTTGCGGGGTCAAGCAGCGAAACAATAGGATTGCCAAGCTCTAAATAGCTATTTCATAGCTTCCAGATTGACTTTAACTTCTTTTAACTCAGGCCGGTCGGCTCCAGCGTCCACTATTTTCAGCAGTTGCATGTAGTAATCTCGTGCAGAGCGGATGTCGCCCGCCGCCTGGCTTGCTTGCGCGGCGCCCAGCAAAGCGTCAAACCGGTTGGGCGCCTCGGCCAAAACCACCTTATAAGCCACCATCGCATCGTGCGGCTTCTTTAACTCCATCATTAAATCCCCTAACATCTCGCGAGCCGGCATGGTGGTAGACTCGAGGCCTTTGGCATCTTCTCGGTCAGCCGCGGATCGTAGTAAATCTATGGCTTTAGCGGAATTTCCCTCAGCATACGCCAGCCAGGCCTCCGCTTCGCGCAGGTCGGTAGCTTTCTCCGTGGAAACATCATAGCCCGTAGCTTTACTCTCTCCTTCGCGGTACAACACGGCTTCCGCCAATTTGCTTACATCATCTTTGGCTGTCGCCACATCACCGCTTCGTGCCGCTCCTATCGCCTTCGCCCAGTAAATGATGTCCCGGGAGTTTCTTCGCTCCGGAACCGACAGTGCCGCAGCCTCCTTCCATCGGTGCAGCTCGATCGCATTACGCGCGTCCACCGTGGCCCGGTGATCGGCTTTTTCTCCCTCGCCAGAACCGGGCACGGTCATCTCTTCCGCCGACAACGCGCGCGCCTGGGCTTCCTGTCCACTTTGCAAATAAGCGTAATCCAGGAAGTCCATGGCATGGGTTTGGTAATGTGCCTCGGCTTGATGCATTTCCGAAGCATGCGCTGCTGCCGCTGTGGCCGCTATGTTCGATGCAATCGATTCCTGCCACAACCCCAGCCTCGTAAAAATGTGCGACGGCATATGCAGAGCGTGCGAGGAATCCGGCGCGATCTTCGCGTAAGCGCGCGCCGCGGCAAGCCCTTCACTCGCAAACTGCGGTTTGTCCGTGGCGTGAATCAGGTAATGCGCTACACCAGGATTGCCGGGATGCTTCTGGAAGAGCGGTTCTAGTATCGCCATCGCTTTTTTGCGATTGGCCGTGTCATCGACGTCTTCATCCGCCAAAGCCACCAGCGACAAGGCATAAAACGCGCTGGCCTCCACGTCGCCCGGCGCGCCCGAATGTAATTGCGCTAAGGCTTCCGAGTACGCGGTAGTCCGCTGCACGTGAGAAAGCTTCTCGTCGTTCTGATAAAACGCGGCGGCCGCGGCAATATATCCGCGTTCACGCGGGGTGGGGGCGCTGAGTTTCTGCGCCTTTTCCACGCTCTCTAAACCTTCTTTAAGCGTTCGCTTCCCTGGAAAATCCCACAACTGGTGATAAAGCGCCATGGCCGCGCCCCAGTGTGCTATCGCACAATGCGTGTCCAGGTCCGCGCCCGCCTTGAACGCACTCTCCGATTCCCGATACTGAAACGAATGCAACAGCGCCAGCCCCTTCAGTAACGCCGGTTGCGCTTCCGCTTTGCAGCTATTGGGGAAATCCACGTGGCCAAGTTGCTCGGAAGTTGTTTCAGGAGAGTGCTTCGCGGTGGCG
The DNA here is from genome assembly GCA_035996445.1 of Candidatus Acidiferrum sp. GTDB lineage: Bacteria > Acidobacteriota > Terriglobia > Acidiferrales > UBA7541 > Acidiferrum. Next base: position 80,892 of record DASYJM010000033.1, read on the forward strand.
AAAAAGTAACTTAAGGGCAGTCCTAGACACAGTGACGTCGCAAGGAAAAGGTTGATCACGATGCTCATGCGCATCCCTCCGTAGCCGTTACACGTCCGAGTCCGCTTCCGCGACGAGGCAGCATTCTGCTAACTGCGCACCGATTTTAGCAGCTCCTAGGGCCCGAGCCGGTTTGTCTCGGTTGTTTCGCCTTCCCCGGGGTACGCCACTCTGATAGGTGCTCGCATATAGATGAACGGTTCACTCGTCGGTCGAGGTGTGCGGCTGAAATGATCACAGAAAATGCAATGCTCAGAACAGCCACCCTTGCAAAAACCGCAAGGATGGGTCACCCAACGTCAGAGGCCCAACTTCCTTGAAACGGACTCCGCCCAGCCTTCGACCTTCCCATGGCCATCCTGTTAGAATACTTACTGGAGCGGTTCTTCGAAGCAGGTGAGGGAGCGAAAGCTGTTTGAACCAATGACGAATCTCTGAGGCGCTGCGGACAGACAGCCTGTGTGCACGGCCTGTCCCGCTGGCTGGTCAACGCGTCAATCGCAAGACGACCCGCGAGCGGGGCAGGAAAGCCTAACGGTTGGCTCGTGGTGCCCACCTAATTCAGAGGTTCACGGCCTAGCTCCCCACGGCCTAGCAGTCCGCTCTATTTTTTTGCCCGCGTGATTGTCCGGCTCCCAAAACCAATGCTAGAGAAACTTCACTAGCGCCTCGGTGGTTTCCTTGGGCCGCTCTTCCAGGATCCAATGGCCGGTCTCCGGCAGTACGATCACCGTTACCTTCGTAGCCACCAACTTCATCTGCTGCCCCAATTCTTTTCCCAGCGACTTTTCCCCGCCGATGGACAGCACCGGCATGGTCAGCTTGGTGCGCGACAAGTCCGCGAAATCTTTGGCCGTCTGCGGCCACGACACAAAATATTGCCACGCCGCCCTCATACGTCCCGGCCGAGAATATGCGGCGATGTACGCCTTCCGGTCGGCCTCCGGGAGCGAACGGTTTTTATCGGCGGCTAGATCGTCCCAAAAAAAAGAAAAGTAGATTTGTTCGCGCCCGGCGACCAGCGCTTCCGGCTTCGGCCCATTGAATCGAAAATGCCAGATCGACGGGTTGTTATAAATCGGTTCCCAGCCTTCGACGCCCGGCAAAAATGCATCCATTACCGCAAGTTTCTCCACTTCCGCTGGGAATTGCGCGGCATATGCGTAAGCCACCATCAGCCCGATGTCATGTCCCACGAGGCGGGCTTCTTCGATACCTAGCGAGCGCACCAGCGAGTGAATGCTGATCGCCGCATCCTTCATGTTGATCCCGTTTGCAGGGATTGAGGAGTCACCAATTCCTGGCAAGTCCGGCGCGATTACCGTGAACTTCTCACCGAGTACCGGCAATATCGGCGTCCACATCCTCGACGTCTCGGCAAAACCATGCAGCAAGACTACTGCTGGACCATGGCCACCCATGGTGTAGTGCAATTTCAGTCCGTCAACGTCCGCATCCTTTGATGCGAAGCCCGGTGGCAGCCTGTCTTGCCTTTGCGCGCGCGCCGGAAATGAAGCGACGAGTAGGGTGAACAAGAAAGTTCCTACAGCGAATTTGAACCTCATAGGTCTCCTTAGGGTCAGCAGACGGGTGCTGCAGAATATAACAGCGGCCGGCCGAGATGCGCGGCTGAAATAATCACAGAAAAATGTGAATGCTCAGAAAAGCCCCACCTTTGCAAAAACCGCAAGGATGAGCCACCCGACGGATTCGCCGGTCCGGCCGTGACGTCGTTGATGCGTACGTGGATGTGTACTACGATTTGGTCCCTATATGATGAAAGCCGTGCAATCAGCCCCACAAATCGCCAGCTCTCCGCTTCGTGAAGCTCTGCCGAACTCCGAAGCTGGCTTCCTGTGGGATTTCTGGTATCCGGCGCTTCGCAGCTCGGAGATAAAGGGTCAAAAACTCTCGACCGCCATGCTTTTGGAAGTGCCTTTAGTGCTGGGGCGCACTTCGGACGGAAGGGCATTCGCGATGCGGGATGCTTGTCCGCATCGAGGAATCCCATTGTCGTATGGGAGATTTGACGGGCAGGCGGTGGAATGCAGCTACCACGGTTGGAAATTTGACGCGTGCAGCGCGCGATGCCTGGAAATTCCGTCCCTTGCAAGCCAGGATAAATTGCGCGTCGACCGGATTTTCGCGGGGCATTATCCATGCGCCGAACAAGATGGATACGTCTGGGTATATATGACCACGCCGGGCTCGCGGACCCCGGAAAATGTGCCGGAGGCCCCACGGCTACCGGTCTTCAGCGAGAAATACAAGATCACCAGGCTGTCTTGCGAACTTCCCTCGCACGTGGATCAGGGAATTATCGGCTTGATGGATCCAGCGCATGGGCCGTTCGTGCACCAATCGTGGTACTGGCGAAGCCGGCGAAGCATCCATGAAAAAGAAAAGCGCTTCGAGCCCATTCCCAATGGTTTTCGTATGAGCAGGCACGAGCCGTCGTCCAACAGCGCGCCGTATAAATTGTTGCGATATTTTTCAGGCGAAGCCACGACGACGATGATTGATTTTGTCTTACCCAACATGCGCCTGGAAGAAATTCGCAGCGGCCACTTATGGTTTTCGAGCCGCGCCACGGTGACCCCGGTGCGACAAGATCTATGCCGCATCGATTTTGTGGCCGCGTGGAATCTGGCTCGGTGGATGCCATTCGTCGTGCCGGTTTTTCGCGCCTTTGCTAAAAAGTTCTTGCGGCAGGATCAGGAAACGATGATTAAGCAGGCGGAAGGCTTGAAACACAATCCTCACTTAATGCTGATAGATGACGCCGACCGCCCGGCGAAATGGTATTTCGCGCTCAAAGCTAATTTGCTCGATTCTCGCAGCACCGGCACGCCCATGGTTCATCCCATGCCGGGCCCGGTAACGCTTCATTGGCGTAGTTAACAAATCAAATGGGGCGAGCGATGTTCGGAAAGTCCAGCCAGACTTTTATTCCGCAAAAATGCGCGCCCTCCGTGCAGATGGGCGTAGTCACTCCCGCACGAACATAACAAGGCGGCCCAACGTAGCGTGCTAACTCCGGATGTACTTCACGCAATTGATCAAGCTCGTCCATGGAACACTGATAAATCTCTTCCTGGGCATTAAAACAGGTTCGCATCGTCCATTTATGCAGCAGATGCAGCAGCGATCCGGTTTCGACCACACGAATCGATTTTGCATTGGGCAAGAGATATAGCGCGAGCTCCAGAGGAACGCCGCGATCGATCAATTGATTCTTGGCTTGCCAGGCGTCCTGCATCGCCCGTTCGTAAACCTCGCGTGCTTGTGGATTCTGCGCCAGCAATTTTGGCGTGATGAAATCGGGTTCTCGCGTGTCGGTAAGAGTGAGCAGCGGCCGCGAGCCGGGAACCATTCTGTGGCGTTGATCCTGACTGTCGGCGGTATGGCTGATTTTCTTGGCAAATGTGTAGTTGATGTGCTGCAACGCACGCATCATGGGCGCGTGAACGCCAACATTTAATGTTTCGAGGCGGTAGAGATTCCTAGCCGGGTTGAGCAGACGATCGATAGCCTCTGCGTCGGAACATTGCGCTTCAGTAAGCCCTACTACCGCGCGATACGCTTGCGCAATCACTCTTGGCGCATTGGCGGAATAATCAATCAGCTTGGAAGTTTTGCCGTGAAGATTAAAATCAAATTCACGTTCGAAGTCGCCGTCTGCGCCCGCGGTTCGATTACTTGAGGGCGATGTGCCATTGGCGCCGCTATTCTGGCGGTCACTCCATTCCGGAACTTCTTCAATCGCTTCCGTACCGAAGCGATCGAAGAATTGGGCGTCCACTTCTCGTACATGAGCGACCATGGCGCCGATTATCGCGCGCGCTTCATTGGGCGTATCGCATGCCGTACTCATCCGCCACAGGCGATGAAGAACGATACCGGATATGGTGTGCACCATGGTGGTAAAGGCCGCCACCGGGAGCACATAACGCGCAATTTCTATGGCGCGTTTTTCAGCGGACCGCTCGATTTTCTGAGCACGCTTGGGATGGGACATCGGTCCGATGTGCCAGATGCCAGACAAAATTGTGCGGGCATTTCCGACCAGCAGCGCCGACAATTCGCGATAGTAATCCCAGGCCCGCGCGATGGCTTGCTCGTAGATCTCCTTGCTGCCTTCGTCAAAAAATAGCGATAACGGCGGGACGTAGGCGTGCGCACGATCCAGGCGGACATAGCGCTGGCTTTGCTGCTCAGAGTTGTAAAAAGGGTGGGCGTGAAGAAACGACCACACAAACTGGCGGCTGACATTTTCGAGTCCAAATTCAAAATGGGCGTGCTGGTAGACGGTGTGATGGCCGCTGTAAAAGGTGCCTGTGCCGATATTGAGGCGTTGCTTGTCGGTGATTTCTTCGGGGCCAATTAATTTTGATGCGTAGCAGGTTCGCGCCGCAGCAATGGCGGAATCGTAGGGATGCGCAAAGGAATTTCGCAGGGTTACGCGCGGCGGCGCGGTCTCTACCAGTTCCCCTGAACGCGCCCCTTCGAACATGCGAGATTGATCGGCCACGATGGAACGTTATTCTACACGGACGGCTGAGAGCACACGAGCACACTTAACGCGTCATCAAAGCGCGTCATGATAATGTTTGTGGAATAAAGAAGCGGCGGTTACTTCTTCGCGGCTCCGGCCTTGGCAGCAGCGTCGGCATACTTCTTCGTGAATCGCTCGACGCGGCCGGCAGTGTCGATAAGCTTTTGTTTGCCAGTGAAAAAGGGATGGCAACTTGAGCAAATTTCCACTCTCAGGGTGTCGCCTTTTATGGTCGAACGCGTCGGGAAAGTGTGCCCGCACGCGCAGTGCACGGTAACGGCGTGATAGTCGGGATGAATACCGGGTTTCATGGGTCTCCAATCCATCGCGTCCGGTCTGCACGGCACTGTCGAATCCTGCCGCGTCGCTAGGTCGCGAGGCAATAGTGATTATACGCGAGGTGTCAAAGGTTTGCTAATTGAGGGGAGCTGACAGATTTCGCGAGCGCCGGTTTAGTTGACGAACGTGCAACCGACGCGGAAGCCCAGATTGGTGCGCAGTGTCCAGACGGGCTTGAGGTTGACGCGCACTGGGGGAAGAATCGGCACGTGCAGAACGGCGAGAATATTTTCTGTCAAGCCCTCAGCAGAATCGAGTTCGAGAGCTACGCCACCAAAGCCGAGATCCAACACCTTAGCGCGACGGGAGCCTTGTTCTCCGAGCACCGCGTAGGCATTTGTGCCGGTCATGGAGACGCGTTCCGCCTTACGCGGCGTCGTAAAAGCGCGCGGGGGTCTGCCGACGGAAGATAATTTTGAGCTTTCAGGCTGACCCTGCGAAGTTACCGGGGGCGCTGCTTCCTCTTGTTTTTCCGGCGTACGCTTAGACTCAATGGAAATCGGAGGTGCGGGAGGGGACGCTGGGCGCTCCGCGGCGGGAGGGGTTACCGGCGCTTGCGTTGGTGCCGCCTCCGCGGGTCGCGGCGTGGGGGTCTCAGCTGTTCTGCCGCGGTGAGCATGCTTGCGTTGATACAAGCGCTCATCAGCAATGCGTACGAGGCCTTCGGTATTGTCGGCATCCTGAGGGAAATTCGCAACGCCATAATCCATTCCTACGGTGACATTGAGTTGCAGCGATTTTAGGGTGTCCGCAAATACCGTCTCAACACGGCGGCTGAGCGCCAGCGCTTGCGCCGCATCTGTTTGCGGAAGGATCAGTGCGAATTCATCACCGCCGATTCGAAAGGCGAAGTCCGAAGTGCGCAACGCTTTCTTTAACGTAGCAGCAGCCAGTCGAAGAACTTCATCGCCTCGCGGGTGGCCATGCTTATCGTTTACTTCCTTGAAACGATGCATGTCCATCATGACTAAGCTGAGCGGCTGGTTATAGCGTTTTGCGCGGTTTAATTCTCGTTCAATAAACTCATTGAAGACACGGCGATTGTAGAGTTCCGTCAGCGAATCCGTAACCGCATTCAAGTTTAATTTTTTTAATTCGTCGTATTCGATGAGCACTGGAACGCGCAGCAGTCCGGCGGTGGAGAGCACATCCATAAGCGCGGTTTTTAACGAAACGGTGCGGTGGAGCGCTTCGCTCAATTGGCGCCTGCGCGTAATCATCTCTTCCCATATTTGCAGGCACTGGCTCTCGCGGAGGTCGAGATGCGTGACCGCGCGTAGATAGCGTTGGAGGAATTGTCCGCGAGCAGGCTGGTCTAGGGTCTCGAGCGTATCGGTAAGCAGCTCGAGATAGGAATCTTCTAAAGACGAACGAGGAGGCGCTGGGACGCCGGGGCTGGGCATATCGGGTCTAACCTAACCTTTGCCTGTCCCCGCGGGGGTGGGGTGAATCACTGAGGCTGCCCTTTAAGGGAGCATGCCGAAGTCCATTTGAAGTGGGACTACATCGCGACGCCCGTGCGAGAGAATCAGGAAAGCGTTGCGCTATGCTATTACAAAAGAGCGGCATACGGCAACTGCAGGTAAAACGTACAAAATGGATATCAGATTAAGACTGTTGCGCGGGACTTAGAATAGGCAGAAAAGTGTACAAATTTACTCAATTGCCCTGAGGAATTCCAATCCGAACAAACGCATTTCCCCTCTGCTTTCTTGCCGGAGTACGCGGGCGACCATCGGCGGTGTTTCGTTGGGTACGATCCCCGAAGAGGCCGGCGAAGGAGCGGGAATGGTCAGGTGAACGAGTTGATCCTTGCGGAGCTGATATGCCGAGGTAATGCACGCTCCGGTTGCACTTATGTTTAAAGTCTTGGTTAGTTCAATAAATTCCGCCCCCGAAGAATCTGTTGCGCGCAAAAATACGGGGACCTGCAGCCGAAGACGAGTTGACCGCCGCGTCGAAGATGAGTCCAAGCCTTGGTTTTCCTTGATCAGGTCGAATTCCACTTTCTCTCTCTTAGTACTAGGGACCTAGTACGGATATAAGCATCTTTAGTGCCACACAATCAGGCAGCCACCTATCGCAAGTCATTCATATTAATAGAATTAATATGACTATACCAGACCTGGCCGGAGTCAGGGGGAGTAGTCTTCTCGGGATATCCAGTTGGTTTCCGATAATGTGCAAATGGAACGCTTTTACCATTGACAGCCCGTAACCCCTTTGCGAGTATGAGCCAGCCAACATAGGAAAATTTTTGCCACTTAGCGACGCTCGACGGATGGGACTGAAATGTCTGTAGATACAGGTACTTCTTCCATGGCGAATGGCCGCTTGGCCCCCAAGCGACGGCCAATGTCCCCCGAGCGCTCTTCTGACACACTGCCGGTCAGCCTGGTTCATGGACTTTTGGACGCAGTAAATAGTTCACTCCTGGTAGCGGATCGTGACGGGCGAGTGCTATTGCTAAACCAGCGAGCGCGTCAATATCTGCTCTCCAAGGGCTTGGATCATCAGGAGGCCCTGCATCTTTTTAAGGATATTTTGAAGATTGGGTCGGGACATATCTTTAAATTGATTGAAAGCGGGGAGCATCGAATGGAGCTCGATGTCGAGCTCGGAGATGTAAAGTCCCGAGCGCTGGTCAAGTGGATGCCTGATCCGGATTGGCTTGTGGTGCAGCTGGAAATTCCGACCAAGGAACAAAACGCCGCGGCGTCGGAAGCCGCGACCCAACTTACCGTACAAGAATTGTTGCAGGAACGCGAAATCACCTACCGCAATTTGCTCGCAGCGTACCTGAAACTTCAAGAAGTGAACCGTCAGAAGACCGTGTTCCTGGCCTCCGCCGCGCACGAACTCAAAACGCCCCTGGCGGTGATTAAGGGTTATTACGATTTATTGCTGACCGGTTCGTTGGGGCGGCTGACCGACAAACAGCAGGATATTCTCGAAGAGTCGAAAGACAGCTGCGAACGGCTGGTGCGCCTGGTGTCGATGTTCCTTAACTATTCCGCATTGGAGAGCGGAAAATTGGTTTTGCAACTTCGCGAGAACGATTTGCGCGATTGCCTAGATGAATTAGCAAAGCGTTGGGCGGAAGCATTTCAGCGCAAAGGCGTGAAACTGGATTCGAGTTTCGACCCCTCGATTCCCACTTTTCGATTTGATTACCAGAAGGTGCAACAAGCCGCCGCAAACCTGCTGGACAATTCCCTCAAACACACGCCTTCGGGCGGAAGCGTCACGCTCCACGCGGGACCTCATTTTTGGGAGCGCCGCGTGGCTGGCGTAGCGCCTACTCAGGAACGCCGCCGTTTCCGGCTTCCTCGCCCCAACAGCGTGGAAGTCAGCGTAACCGATAGCGGCCCAGGTATCGCTGCGGAGCATCACCAGGAAATTTTTGAGGATTTCGTGAGAGTGGATCGCAACACCTCCGGCATGGGCTTGGGCTTGGCCATCGCCAAGCGGCTTATTCAGGCGCATCGCGGCAAAATCTGGGTCGAAAGCGAACATCAAAAAGGCAGCACTTTCACATTTTTGTTACCGATGGACCCAAGCTAGGTAAAAAGGTTTCCGCATCAGAAAGGCAAATATGTCCGCAAAAGAAGTTAAAGAAAAAATTCTCGTCATCGATGACGAGCCCAGTATTCGAAAGTACCTGCAGACCCTTCTGGAAGTGGACGGCTTTGAGGTGGAAGCGGTCAGCTCCGGAAGAGAGGGCCTCGAAAAAATTACCGCTGGAGAGAGACCCGACTTCATCATTCTCGACGTGCTGATGCCGGAACTTAGTGGTATTGAGACGCTCAAAGAACTGATGCAAATCGACCGCAGCTTGAACGTGATCATGCTGTCGTGCTCGAACGAAGTTGGCACGGTGGTCGAGGCCATACGCATCGGAGCGCACGACTACCTGACCAAGCCTTTTGAAAAGACCGAGCTGGATGCAGCGATGCTGAAGTCGCGCCAGAAAAAACAACTGGTGACGGAAAATCTGGCGCTTCGCGATTACTGCGAACAAATCACCGAAGACATCAGTTTCCTGGCGGCCAGCCCGCAAATGGTGCGCATTCGTCAACAGATACTGCAGATCGCTCCCGTGGACGTGCCGGTTTTCATTTGCGGGGAAAGCGGAGTCGGCAAAGAAGTAGTGGCGCGTATGATTCATTTGCGGTCGAAGCGGCGCAGCCAACCTTTTATAAAAGTGAATTGCGCTGCCTTGCCCGGAGAACTGCTGGAATCGGAATTATTCGGTTTCGAGCAGGGGGCGTTTACAGGCGCGGTGCGGGCCAAGCCCGGCAAATTCGAAATGGCCAATAAAGGAACTATTTTCCTCGACGAAATCGCGGAGATGACCACGCATTTGCAGGCCAAACTTCTGCATGTCCTGCAAGACCATCAATACTCTCGGCTCGGCGGCCGTCATCTCGTCGAGACCGATGTACGCGTCTTGGCCGCCACTAACGTCGACGTTCAGGAAGCAATGAAAACTGGACGGTTCCGGGAAGATCTTTACTACCGCTTGAACGTGCTATCGATAAATGTGCCGCCGCTGCGCGAGCGCACTTCGGAAATTCCATTGTTGTTCCGTCATTTTCTTCAGAAGTATAGCGAGAAGTTCGGCAAGACGCCGCAAGGTCCCTCCAAGTATCTGTTGGATGCCGCGGTGAATTATCCGTGGCCAGGCAATTTGCGCGAACTGGAGAACTTTGTGAAGCGCTACGTCATCCTAGAGGATGACGAGGGTAGCTTGCGCGAACTGATAGAAATGTCTTCCGCGAGACAGCGTACTTCTCCGCGTGCGGAGCCTGTCGTGCATCGTGAGCCGCAAGGATTAAAGGCTCTTGTGCGTGGCCTGAAGGACGAAGCGGAGATGGAAGCGATTGCCGATGCGCTAGAGAAAACTCGGTGGTGCCGCAAGGATGCCGCGAAAATGTTAGGCATCAGTTACAAGGCGCTGCTGTACAAAATGCGTCAGTTTAATCTGGACACACCGCGGACGAGGCGGGCCAGTGTGCCTGCGGCGGCAGCGGCTGAAGAACCTACGACCGTCGGAATAGGGGGCCGGAACGAGTAGGCTCGCCTCCCAGTACGGGCCGTTTATCTTTAGAACAACCATGCCGGCTGTTTGCGGTTACAGCGTGGCAGCTTCGCGCTATTTACAGTAAGGTCACTCCTAGGGGAGGCGCGAACCACGTCACATTGCCGCCGCGTTTACTGAGGATGCAAGGAATGTCGGAACGCCGCAATGCCCGGAGATACGATCTGTCGTTGCCAGTTATGATTCGCATTCCCTCCGAGGCCACTGACCTACGAATGGGTGGCTTGCAGAAGGGCGAGACGCTCGATATTTCCACGCGGGGGATGTACTTCGTAATAGAGCAGGATCTGCAAGCGGGCTCAGAACTCGATATTACCCTAACGCTGCCCGCTGAAATCACCCATGGCTCGGAAGTATTTGTGAAAGCGGCGGGTAAAGTCGTACGTGTTGACCCTCGCTCAGAAGCACGGAATATGCGGCTCGGCGTGGCCGCCGTAATTGAACGCTACGATATTGTTCGTGGCGAAAACGCCCCTACCAATTAAATTAGTTAAGGACAGCCTTGCCGAGTGATCTGCGAGAGCTTAGTGATGGCCTCGCTATTGCCCTTTTTCGCAGCGGCTCTCAGTAGCACGCGGGCCTGATCGCAGTTCTTCGTCACTCCGCCGCCAATTAAGTACAGTTTTGCCAAAGTTACTTCGGCCGACGTATTTCCTTTGCCCACCTCTTGCCAAAGTGCACGGACCTCTTCAGCAGGGCTCAGGTTGCGCGTATTCCTGGGGACGCTATCTTCAGCGGAAGGCCCCGGTCGTTCATCCTTAAACGTGGGGTCCGCTTTTGTTGGAGGCGAAACAACTTTTTCGCGATCTTCTTGTGACCGGACGGCTTCCGGTTTGTCAGCACTATTCGTCGTCGCCGACGATTGTGATGCAGGGTGATCTTCCTTGCTGGGATTTGCTGGTGCCGGTGCCGGTGCCGGCTGCTGGACTTCTTCTGCGGGCTTGGATGTATCGGGAACCTGCGCTTGGGAAGTTTCCGAAGGTGCAGATATAGTCTGCCCCAGGGAAATCAGGGAGCGGCCAATCGTTTCGCGAAAACTGTATAGCAGGATAGCCAGCAACAGGAGGCATGCCACCACCGCCGCTACAACGACGCCATTGCCTCGAGTGCGCGTGTCTGCCGCTAGACCGTCAGGATAATTCCATTCACTCGTGATCCATGTGGACCTCGGCAACGCCGCGGCGTTAAGTTCACCGGTGGAACCCTGAGCGCCCTGACTTTGCGGCGCTCCATCGTCGAACGATTGGCCAAAATTCATCCCAAACTCACGCCTAGGTTGTGTCTGTGCCATCGGTTCGGAGGCCCAACTTTTAGTCGATTCCGCCCTAAAATCGTGATCGAGCTCCAAGGGATTATCACTTCGCGCTTCAGCCGAGGAGGCCATGCTGGGCGCACTTAGTTCCGCTAGCCATCTTCTAAGCGCATGGAGAAATTGTGTCGATACATCGGTGAACTGCAAACCTGCCACTTTGCCGTCATCCTTTGTCCATTTAATCTCACCATACCCTTCTAATTTCTCGGTGCCATGAATGACAAAGGAAAACGGAATTCGCCCGGTGGGCCGAACGGAAGTTACCGCCCGAAACGCAAATCCTTCTTCGGAGACCGTTAGCATCATGCCGCCATTCCGGGACTCCAGCTCGACATAAACCAACTGATCGAGCTTTATACTTGAAAATTCGGAATGCACAGATTTATCCATCATTGCTCTACCGCCCGCCTATGAGCTTCAGGACCTCTATGCCAGGGGAGCAAAATAAGGGGTGCTCTCGATTCGCTCTTTAGGGCAATTAACGGAAGACTTGACTGCAAGCCAAGGAGAGCGATCGACCGGCCCGGGCAGGGTTTACAGTGTGCCATATCTCACTCCGCGAAGTGTAGCTCGGATTCAGGGACGTCCACAGGGGCTAATTACGGTGGAAAACTGTTCTTTTATGGAGCGAAGATTTTCCTTTTCATGCGCTGGCCAGAGCCAGGAGCTAATTACCGGTACCAATGCTTTATTCTGAGTTGTAAGCTATGCCACAATTTATCAATGACTTACGAATTGGCCCTGCCTTTCCAAAGTTGTCCTAACGTTGGCGAATTGGATGCACTCTTCATGGCACCAGCCCATGGTCACCGCATCCACAACACGAGCTAATGACCCAAACTCGACCAACGCTCCTCCTCCGGACTACGTGCTTTTTGGGCGATCTGCGGCTATGAACGAAGTTCGACTTCGGGCCGAGAAGATATGTAGGACCAATATACCGGTTCTTCTTTGTGGGGCAGGGGGCACGGGGAAAGAGGCGATGGCCCAGTGGATTCACGCTCGATCCGCCTTTGGCCAAGGTCAGTTCATAAAGGTAAACTGCGCCGCGATACCTGGCAATCTGCTGGAGAGTGAGCTCTTTGGCTATGAAAAAGGGGCATTTACTGGGGCACACGTTTCAAAGCCGGGCCGCGTGGAGCTGGCACACAATGGCACGCTGTTTCTGGACGAGATCGCCGATCTGGAAATGGGACTGCAAAGCAAGATGCTGCACTTCCTGCAAGACGGCTGTTTTGCGCGTATCGGAGATCGGACGGAACGAGCCGTGAACGTACGCGTAATTTGCGCTACTAATAAGGATCTAGAACAAGAAATTGCCTCCGGAAACTTTCGCTCAGACCTGTTTTACAGAATTAATGTAGTTCGCTTTCGTTTACCCAAGCTCTGTGAACGCAAAGAAGACATTCCCGTGTTGGCGGAATATTTCCGCAGCCTGCATGAAAAGCATTTCGCGATTCAGTCGAAACCGCTTAGCCCTGGAATAATCGAGTATTTGCAGAATGCCGATTGGCCCGGAAATGTGCGCGAGCTCTCCAACGGTATGGCTCGCCATGTCTTGATCGGGCCGGAGGCCTCCCTGGGCCAAACGGTCGCAGCCGAGCGGGGGTCCATCAAATCGCAAATCAAAGGGGCGGTCGGGGCCGTGCCTCTGAAACGCATCGCCAAGGCCGCAATACAGGAACTTGAGCGTAACGTAATTCTCGATTCCCTGCGCGCTCACCAGTGGAACAGGCGCAAAACCGCCGCCGCACTTCAAATCAGCTATCGCGCACTAATCTATAAGATTCGAGATGCCGGATTGACTTCCCGGCGTCCGGCGCGGCCCTCGGATCGCCCCGAACAAAACCCTTTCGCAAAGTTGTAAGCCTCTGTACCACTAGCCGCACTAAAATTCCTTCAACAATTAGCTGTAAACAATTAGTTAATACTTACTGCTAGTAACAAGTAGTAAAGACGGGGCAGCGCTTTTGTCCCTCGGGGCAGGTACTACCTGCACCAAATTGGGACGACCCGCCAGTAGTTCCAAACCACGTCCAAATCTAGTCTTCCCTTGGTGCAGCTCGGGGGAGAAATGGCTAAGTGCTACAAGGGCTCTAGGCTACTAGGGCGGGGAAGTTTGGCAACATCCAGGTTCGCGGGAGCGCTGATTTTATGGAGCGCGGTCCTCACGGTTTTCTTATGGACCAGCGGTTGTACGGGAATGGTCAACGGCCAAAATCATGCGCAATCGGCTATCCAGGTAATACCTGGAACGGTGGATTTTGGAAGCGTTGGGCTAGGCAAGCAGGTTTCACACGCCGTTTCGGTCGTGAACAACAGCAAGTCAATTGTAACGCTGACGAAAGCGAACATTTCCAGATCCGAGTTTTCCATTTCGGGACTGAAATTTCCACTTTTCCTAAATCCTGGGCAAAGGTCCAATTTCACTGTTTGGTATAAAGGAGGCCGAGCGGGCAAAGCAGCGGGTACGTTGAGTTTCAACGGGGAACCTGGCGCTCCGAATCCTGTGATCCTGACCGGGTCGACCGGGAACTCCGGGCAGCAATTGACCGTTTCGCCGGCCAGTCACAACTTCGGAAACGTTACCGTGAACACCGTCGCAAATGCCGCCGTAAGCCTCACAAACTCCGGCGCGGCAAATCTCACCATCTCGCGCATAGTGGTCTCAGGAACCGGCTTTGCAGCAAACTCCATCAAGACGCCAACGACAGTTCCGGCGGGTGGCAATGTGGTTCTTGATGTCGCCTTCTCACCAAAAACGACTGGAAACTTCTACGGCGCCGTGACCGTTTCAAGCGACGATCCTGATTCTCCAACAGAAACCATAGCCCTGGACGGGACGGCGACGACTCAGACGATTGGAAAGCTGATTGCCACACCCGCGGCCCTCAATTTCAACAATGTAAAGCAAGGCAGTACGGCCTCGGCGGTGACCACCTTGAAAAACGTCGGGACTGCCAATGTGACCCTTTCGCAGATCAACATCAGCGGGTCGGGATTTTCTACCTCAGGTATTGCTACTCCGGTGCTGGTCGTGCCCGGCGAAAGCCTGACTTTGACAGTGAAATATAGCGCCGCATCGAACAGAACCAGCAGCGGCAATATTTCCTTAGTTAGTGCCCAAGGCGGCGTTACCAGCGTCAGCGTTTCTGGAACGGTGGCGCAGTCATCGCTCAACCTCTCGCCGGCAAATATCAACTTTGGCAACGCTGTGACCGGTGTGACTAATTCGCAAACGGTTCAGATTGGCAATCCTGGCACTGTGCCCGTGACGATCACGGCAGCGAATCTTTCAGGCGCTGGCTTCAGCACTTCCGGATTAACTTTTCCTCTGACATTGAGTGCAGGCAAAACGTCGACCTTCAACGTGCAATTCGGTCCTAAATCCGCAGGAGCTTCGAGCGGAAGCCTGTCCCTTGTGAGCGACGCGTCCAATTCCCCCGCTGTCGTTGCATTGAGCGGCGCGGGCGTGGCTGCGGGATTGAGCCTGACTGTAAATCCTCTCAACGTAAATTTCGGAAACGTCAACGTCGGAAGCACCGCTTCCCGCAGCGTGACGCTAACCAATACGGGCAACTCGAATGTGATGATTTCCCGCACAGCTTTAACGGGAACAAATTTATCGTTGTCAGGTGGATCGGCGGTAACCTTGTCGCCGTCGCAGAGTATTACCTTAACGGTGCAGTATTCGCCCACGTCTGCCGCGTCTACAGCGGGCAGCCTCGCCATCGTGAGCAACGCTAATGGGGCGCCCTCAGCCATCCCGATTTCGGGCAACGGCGTTACCCAAGCTCAGCGCACCGTACTACTTTCCTGGAATGGCAGCACTTCCGCGGCCGGATATAACGTCTACCGGAGTGCCACGAGCGGTTCTGGATATGCGCGAGTGAACTCCGGTCTGGACGGCTCGTTGACCTACACCGACGCTAGCGTTCAGAGCGGCCAGACGTATTTCTATGTGACGACAGCGGTTGACGCTTCAGGGCAAGAGAGTGCGTACTCTAGCGAGGTGTCCGCACTTATTCCATGATTCTGTTGAGTCCCGATCAGGCTGGGGCAGCCCCTAAGTGATCACGGCTTCCTAGCTAAGTGGGTTAAGTTAATTTGCCCATCTTCCGCAATTCAGCCAGATAAGGCGGAAGCGCCTCACGCCAGTGACGCACGGTAATTCCGAGCGCATGCAGGGCGGTGGGTGACAACACCGAATATGCCGGCCTTTTCGCAGCACGCGCTGCTTGCACAGTATCTATGGGTTTCACAGGATTGTTTTTGCCGGCCTGCCGCAGAATTTCCTGTGCAAATTCGAACCAGGAACATGTGCCTGAGTTTGTGACGCTTACAAAACCTCGCGCGTCAGCATGAATCAAACCATGGATGGCCGCGGCCAGATCGCGGGTGTACGTAGGAGAGCCGACCTGATCTGAGACCACCGACAATTCAGGGCGGGTTTCAGCGGCTCGCAGTATCTTTTCAGGGAAACTCGATCCCGACGCGCCAAACAGCCAGGATGTGCGTACAATGCACCAATCTCGCAGGCTAGCTTGTATCGCCTGCTCCCCGCGAGCCTTGGATTCGCCGTATACATTGATAGGGGCTATCGGATCTGACGGTTCGTAGGGACGGGCCCCTTGGCCATCAAAAACATAGTCGGTACTTATGTATAGCACCTTCGCGCCATACTTCTCCGCCACTACAGCCACATTTTCCGTGCCTTTGCCATTGACCGCGAAAGCGCCCTCAGGATCCCGCTCACTGCCGTCCACGTCAGTGTAAGCCGCGGTAAGCAAGATCCATTCCGGACGGGTAGCAGTGACCAAGCGTTCCACTTGTTCGTAACTTCGAATATCGGCATCGCGCGCAGTGGCCGGTATCAGCTCATCATCCTTCCATTCCTGGACGATGTCTTTTCCCAGCATTCCATTGGCACCAATGAGAAGTACGCGCATCTGCTACTTGAATTGCGTTTCCCAGTCGTAGCCGATATTCGGGTCGTTGTACGCCAGGCGCAGTTCATCCGCTGGATTGTAGTGACGGTCTGTAAAGTACAGCAGGTTGATAGCTTCAATTCCAAGCGCCTTGTAGCCATGGCCAACGCCTGGGGGAATCAGAATTTCCCAGGGACGAAACCGGCCGACATATAGCGTATTGATCAAGCCAAAAGTCTTTGAATGGCGGCGCAGATCGCAAAGAAAAACCTGGAGCATGCCGGAAACCGGAGCCCAAAGATCCGTTTGCTCCGAATGGTAGTGAATGGCTTTGATAGTTCCGGGATAGGTAAGCGTAAATGAGACTTGAATATTTCGTGTACCGTCGGGCACCATCCCGGAAGCAAGTCCCTTTCCGAGGCGGGCAAGTTCAGTGAAGAAACCGCGATCATCCGGGTAAATTTGCAACGGCTCGACACGGACACCTTCGATGAGATCGGGCGAATCCGTTTTGGCAATTATTTTGCCCAAGGTTTTTTCCGTTCGCGCGCGGATAGCCAACTCGATGCCATTCTTGCTTCCAAGCGGAACAATGTTTTCTGCTGCTTGCTGATTCGTCGATACATCTACTGGCATAATGGCATCTCCTGATCGACTCTAATGTTTGGTTTACGCCACTGAATCGGGCTAGCCACCTGAAGTTTGTTCCAGCGCGCGTCGCGATTCGTCGGCCATGGGAGAACCGGGCTTCAAACTAATCACTTTTTCGAATTGTGCACGGGCACGAGCGTTGTCATTTAATTTTTGATACGTCACGCCCAAATGATAGTGGTAGGCGGGATTGTCCGACACTTTCTTTACCGCTTCTTCCAACAGGGGCTGGGCCACCGAGTACGCGCCGTTATGATAATACGCCCAGCCGAGAGTGTCGGCGGTATTGGGCGAATTCGGCAGTCCTCGCCGGGCAGCTTGCGCCAGAGTCAGCGCTAGATTAACGCTGCCATTATGCTCTAGCAGGATGTAAGCGAGATTGTTGGCGGCCTGCGGATTATCGGGCTGCATCGACAGCGCCTTTTGGTAGTTGCCTTGCGCCTTTTGCCAGTTACCGGCGCTTTCATATAATCCGCCGAGTGCCACCTGGAGGGCAGCGCTGTTCGGTGCAATTTCGACAGCGCGCTGGTAAGTGGAGATAGCCTCCTCACGCGCCCCTCGACCGGCTTGTAACTGCGCGAGCAACACCAAGGCGTTCACATTTTGTTGGTCAATTTGCAGGGCTCGCTCGATTGACTTTTCCGCTTCAGTGGGCTGCTTATTCTGAAGCAACGCTTGAGCCTGAAGCACGAATAGTTGCGCGCTAGTGGGGTTTTGTTCGATGCTAGTTTTGAGCAATTGCAAAGCGTCGTCTGCTTTGTTCCGCCGAAAATCCACATCCACCAAACCTTGGATAGCCTCTACCGAAGTGGGTTCGTGGCTCAATGCCTGGCGAAAAAATGTTTCGGCTTCATTTAGACGCTTCTGGATCACGCGCAGCTGCCCAAGCTTTACGTAGCCCAGCCCCTTGTCCGGTGCAATGGCAACCAACTGATTGAGGTCCGCTTCCGCGCTCGCAGCATCATTCTGATTCATGAGCGAGGTAGCATCGAATAAATATCCTTCCGCCGCACGTGGGGCGATTTTTTTCAACTCCAACGCGATGTTGTGTAACCCTGTCCAGTCCGCTCGCTGCACGGCGATTTCACCAAGCGCGCGCCAGGCTTCATAAAGTGAAGGACTAAGGCGCACGGCCTGACGTAATTCGGTCTCCGCCTCCTGTGACTTTCCTTTTTGTCGCAGCGCGAGCCCCATTTGGTAATGCGCGAAAGGGTTATCCGAAGAGGCGTGCAATGCTTTCTGCAACGTTTGAATACTGTCGTCCACTTTCCCCTGTTGCAGTTGAATCTCGCCTCTGAGCGCCAATCCTTCAATATCCTGCGGCGAGCTTTTCAAAAGATCATCAGTGAGGGACGCGGCCTCATCGATGCGATGGTTTAGCACTAGCAACTGAATGTAGGTCTTGCGTACTTGGCGGTCCTTGGGGTGCTGTGAGGCGAGTGCGGAGAATTCAGTGAGGGCTTTGGTATTTTCTCCGCGTCCTAAATAATAATCGCCGAGCATGCGGTAAGCGGCGGGATCGTCCTTCAATTGTTCTTTGGTTTCAACCAGGATTTTTTCAGCGAGCGCGTCCTGGCCCTGGTTCATATACACACTGGCCAATGCAGCGCGTGGCATCGGATTGTTTGGAGCGCGCGTTATAGCTGCCTGAAATTCCTCGGCTGCCGGTGTCCAGCGGCGTTGCTGTTCATAAAAACTTCCCAGCGTCATCATCGCGGTGATGCCGGTAGAGTCCAGAGCGGTGGCCTTTTTGAGCGTCGCTTCAGCTCGTGTTGCGTCTCCGGTCCTAGCCTGCAGAACGCCCAGGTGTATGAATACCGAAGGCTGTTCGGGCGCCATCACCGTGGCCTCTTGCGCTTCTCGGAGTGCGGTTTTCGAATCTCCCAGAGCGGCATCAGCGGAGGACAGGACTATCTGTGCGTCAGCGTTCTTGGGATTACTCTGGAGGATCGCTAAAGCGCGATCTTTAGCATCTTGCACCTTCCCTCCGCCCAAAGATAACTTCGCCAGCTCCAGTTGAGCCTTCCAATTTTGCGGGTCCAGTTCGACAGTGCGAGCGAATTCGCGAAAGGCCGAGGCGAAACTGCCCAGCTTCATTTGAGATTGGGCCATCTTGAAGTGCGCTTGCGCGTAGTTCGAGTCCACTTGCAGGGCTTGGCCATAATAAATGATGGCCTCAGGGTATTTGCCCTCATTAAATTCGCGGTCCCCGCGTTCCATGGCTTTTTGAATACGCGTGACAGGGTCCCGATGGCACGACCACATTAAAGACGAAGCAGGAAGGAACAGCGCAAACAGGAGTGTCAAACGTCGCAGATTAAAGGTCATATTGTTCTAAGCGGTTCCCACCGCCCTACCAGCAATTTATCCTCCTCGAATACCAAATAGAAGGGTAACTTCAGAATACGGTCCAGGGTTAGTCATTAAGCCCTTTAGACCAGCGGGGGCCGGGACAAAGCAGCCACAATATGGCACAACAGTTCCACTCTCTGCGGCTGTCTATCTAGCAGGCCAAATGCGCTCCTAAGAATATAATCTCGGCCAGCTTAAGCCTATGATATAATTGGTCTTAGCAACAAATGAACGGTCCGTATCTGGGAGCCCGGGACGACCGGGTTGGCATGATGGGTGCATCGTATAGAGCGACAACACACCACGGGTCCTACAGTGTATTATAGGCTTCCCCGTAATTTGAGCGCTCAGGAAGAAATCTAAAGAGGTAGACATGGCTCCAAATCGCGAGCTGAATGCGACAGACGCAAAACGAGTTTTGAGGCGTTACTGGTGGATACTGCCCATCAGCACCGTCCTGTTGACC
The DNA here is from genome assembly GCA_035996445.1 of Candidatus Acidiferrum sp. Lineage (GTDB taxonomy): Bacteria > Acidobacteriota > Terriglobia > Acidiferrales > UBA7541 > Acidiferrum. The sequence continues at coordinate 100,635 of DASYJM010000033.1, forward strand.
ACCGTGGCTTGGGTTGCCGCCAACGTGCTGCCCAAGCGTTATAGCTCGCAGACCACGGTGCTAGTGGAGCAGCCATCCGTGTCTTCGAAATATGTCGATCCGGTCGTTTCTGATGACTTGAATCACCGGCTGGCGACCATGCAGGAACAGATTTTGAGCCGGTCACGTCTGCAGCCGATTATCGAAAAGGTGGGCCTTTATCCCGAAGACCAGGGTCGGGCGCCCATCGATGACCAGGTGGAAAGATTGCGCAGCGCCATCACCGTTAAGCCCGTGGAATCCATGCAGGGCACCGGACCCCATCAGCTGCCGGGATTCTATATCACCGCGACATTTGAGACACCGCAGCTTGCACAGCAGGTTTGCACCGAAATTACTTCCATGTTTCTCGCGCAGAATGCCCGTCAGACTGAACAGCAAGCCACACGTACCACCAGCTTCCTGGGTGAGCAGCTTGCCGAAGCAAAGAAGAAATTGGACGAAGAGGATGCGAAACTCGCGGACTTCAAACGGCAGCATCCAGGCTCCTTACCGGAGGACACTCAAACGAACTTGGGCATCTTGATGGGTACCAACTCGCAAATGGAAGCCAATACCCAAGCGATAAGCCGGGCCCAGCAAGAAAAAGCCTTCAACGAATCCTTATTGCAGCAAGAGGAGGCTAACTGGAAGACGCGGACAACCGGTGGGCCAAATCCGGATTCCGCGGACCAGCAGCTTACTCTCTTGCAGGATCAGCTGGCGACTTTACGATCCCGTTATACTCCCGATCATCCCGATGTGATGAAGACCGAGAGCCAGATTGCCGAACTCAAGAAGCGCATGACCGAGCCACCTAAGCCGGCGCCTGCTAATGCGCCCGCGCAATCAGCGCATGAGCCGCCCCAGATCCAATTGCTGCGCGCGAAATTGAAGCAGGATGACTTGACCATCGCCAATTTGGTGCGCGAACAGACGCAAATCCGGTCACAGACCTCCCAACTTCAGGGACGCATGCAAGCGACACCCATGGTCGAGCAGCAGTACAAGGAAATCACTCGCGACCATCAAACGGCTTCTGACATTTATAACGAACTCCTCAAGAAGAGCCAGAGTTCATCGATGGCCGGCGCTTTGGTGCACCAACAGGACAGTGAACAGTTTCGTGTATACGACCCACCAAACTTTCCGCAAAGTCCGTCCTTCCCGAAGAAACCTTATTTCCTTGGTGGGGGAGCCTTCGGCGGTCTGGCACTCGGTTTTGGTATATTGTTCCTCCTCGCCATGATGGATAAAACCATCCATAGCGAACACGACGCGGAATTTTTCTTGCAACTCCCGGTGTTGACGGTGGTACCCACTTTGGCTGTGGCGGGATTAAACGGCAACGCAGCGGGCGACCGCAAAGAGCACATTTTTAGCGGAGTCTAAGCGGCTACGCGGAATATGAGGAAGCAATGAGCAGGATTCATGAAGCGCTAAAAAAGGCCGCACTGGACAAAGCCACGCAACCGCCAAGGGTGGTCACTGCTGACTTGGTGGAGGGTGCCGCCGAGATCAATCGCCACATCGAGCCTCCCGAAGACGTGATGCGCGTCGAAAACATGCGCGTCCCGGGTATTGATTCGCGCTTCAAGGAAACCCGTTTCCTCAATTATGAGGAGCTTATCAAACGATGTAGTCATCCCCAGTGGACAATGGATGCGAGAAATAGCGTTTTCGTGGGTGGTGATGGTGATCGCATTGGCGCTGAACGATTCCGCACCCTGCGCTCGCGCTTATACCAGATCGCGGGAACCCAGCAATTGAAGAAATTGCTCATTACCAGCAGCATCCCAGCGGAAGGAAAAACTTTCGTGGCAGCAAATCTGGCTCAGTCCATCGTCCGTCAGCCAGATCGGCGCGTATTGCTGATTGATGCCGATTTGCGCGCTTCCAGACTCCACCAATCCTTCGGCGCACCTAGCGGCCCCGGACTTACTGATTATTTGCGCGGCGAAGTCGATGAATATGCGATTATTCAAAACGGACTGGATGGGAATCTATGTTTCATTCCAGGCGGCCAACCGGTTTCCAACCCTAGCGAACTGCTCCTCCGCGACAAGATGAAGCATCTGTTGGACGCGATGAGCGAAATCTTTGATTGGGTCATTCTGGACTCACCCCCAGCTTTGCCCGTTCATGACGCCAGCATGTTGGCGGATATATGCGATGGCGTGTTATTCGTCGTAAGGGCTGGAAGCACCGATTCTGAGATTGCCCAGCGGGTATCGGGAGAATTTCGCGACAAAAATTTGTTGGGTGTGGTACTAAACCGCGTCGATTCCGCGGATACCTATAACAATTATTATTACGGCTATGGTGGCGAAGCGGAAGGAATGGCAGCGAAGAGGTAATTCCGGCAGGTTTTGGGCTCGTTCTATCGACTAGCTTTCGACTACGGGCGCAGGAATTTTCGGGGGTTGCAGGTCCGCGGTTGGCTGTCCGGTCTGTAATATCCAAAAAACCGGAACCATTAGCAGCAATCCAATCATAAAAAACACCACTCCGCCTTCGCGGTGAAGATTGCCATAAAGAAATCCCGGATCCACATAGGTTGCTAGCATCGTTAGCGTAACGATGCGAATGCCGTTCTTCACAATCATCACTAAAAACCCAGCAAGCACGAAGACCATTTGTTTCCACCAGGTCCGCAGGTAAAAGTGACCAACCAGGATCGCTATAACCAGCAAAGCAATGCTGGAGCGGATGCCACTGCATTCCCGCGCCACCTCGATACTGAAACGCGGTAGATGGAATACGAAACCCTCTCGCAGAACTGGCAGCGGTGTCAGTGCAAATAACAATGCCGATATTTCCGTCGAACCCTTTTGAAGAAAATAAACCACTCTGTTGAGGAGCGTTTCCGGTAGTGGAATGAAGAGAAACAGGAACATCAAAGGGAATCGCGCGGCCTTCAATGCTTCTCTTCCGAATGCCAGTGCGAAACCGGCGATCCATACCAGCACCAAGCCAAACGCGCATGATGATGGTGAGTGAGTTCTGATACTCCAAACAACAACTGCGGTGCTAGGGAGCAAAAGTGCGAGGCAAGTCGCGACATCAGAAGACAGGCGCGTAAAGATCCGTCCCCGGTCGATGAACATCAACCAGGCAGATATAAACGGAATCAGAAGAATGTGGGAAGCATCGTCGTTCCCCAATGCATACCGGAGGAGAGCAGCGAAGGCGGTCCAGGAAAGCAGGATGCTACCCGCCAACCACATTACCAACAGTAGCCAGTGCCGGTTTGGGTGACCTGCAAAGCTCAAAGCGAGACTCCGGCTGCGCAAAAAAGCATCGCGGTATTTTGGCGTGCCTCACAATTGAGGCGTTTGACCGAAAGACTATTTGCTAAATGTTTCGGTGCGACGCAGGTAATGGCGTTCATAATAATTTCGATATTCACCAGAGCGCGCATGGTCAAGCCATGCGGTGTTCTCCTGATACCAATCCACGGTGCGTCGAATGCCTTCTTCAAATGAAACCTTGGGCGACCAACCCAGTTCTTTCTGGATTTTTGAGCTGTCTAGAGCGTAGCGGCGGTCGTGTCCTGGCCGGTCCTTAACGTATTGCATCAGCGATTCTGGCTTGCCGAGATGCTTGAGAATCGTGCGGACAATTTTTAGATTGGGTTGTGGCGCCCCTGCCGACACATTATAAATCGCTCCCGGCGCGGCTTTGTCCAACGCCAATGCAATCGCACTGCAGTAATCCTCGACGAATAACCAATCCCGTTCCTGCATGCCATCGCCATAGATCGGCAACGGCTTGTCTTCACGTGCATTGGCGACCATTAGCGGGATGAGCTTTTCGGGGAATTGATAAGGCCCGTAATTATTGGTGCAGCGCAGAACCACCGCGGGAACTCCGTAGGTATTGGCATACGCAGAAACGAAATGATCGGCCGAGGCCTTGCTGGCGGCATACGGGCTGCGCGGGTCCAGCACCGTCTCTTCCGTGAAACTGATGCTTGCCGGCGCGCTGCCGTAAACCTCATCGGTACTGATTTGCACGAATTTCGGCAGCTTGAAACGTTTTGCCGCGTCCAGCAGGCATTGCGTGCCTAAAATATTAGTGCGCAAAAACGGAGTAGCGTCTTCGATACTGCGATCCACGTGCGTTTCCGCCGCGAAATTTACCAGCGCGTCGAGGCCATTCTTAAATACCGTGTCCACCGCTTGCTTGTCGGTAATATCTCCGCGCACGAACTGATATCGCGGATTTTCGGTGACATCCGCCAGACTCTCGGGGTTGCCCGCATACGTAAGGCTGTCGAAATTGATGACGTTGACGTCGTGTCTGCTGTTCAACAGATGGCGAACAAAGTTTGAGCCGATAAATCCTGCACCGCCCGTAATCAAAACTTTCAAGCCCATTCCTCCTGTGGCTTAGGACAAAAATATTTACGACACCTCGTTGAAAGTACTATCTAGTCCGACGCCTTGGTATGTCTGGGGGCTGGTCCTCGTCCCGGAGTTTTGTTCGCTCCGGTGTCCGCCACGAGTTTTGTGGCGTGCAGCAACGATTCAAATGTGCCCGCGTCGGTCCACCAGCCGTCAAGAACGCTGTGCGTCAGGCTTTTCTCAGCCAGATACATATTATTTACGTCGGTGATCTCAAGCTCGTTGCGCCAACTGACTTTTGTCTTACCAATTTTTTCAAAAACGGTGGCGTCGTAAAAGTAGATTCCCGTAACGGCGTAATTGGACTTTGGAGCTTTAGGTTTTTCTTCAATACCCAGTATTTTGCCGTTTACTATTTCAGGGCAGCCAAATCGCTCAGGGTCTTCAACTTCTTTCAATAGAATGTGTGCCCCGGAAGACTGTTTTTCAAAAGCTTCTTTTGCACCGATGATGTTGTTCTCGATTATATTATCGCCCAGCACCACGCATATTTTTTCTCCTTCCACAAAGGGTTCCGCAAGCCGCAATGCGTCGGCAATGCCGCCTTCGCCCTCCTGATAGGTGTAATGAATGCGATGCAAGTGAAAGTCTTTGCCATTCGAAAGAAGGCGAAGAAAATCTCCAGAGTTTTGACCGCCCGTAACGATAATGATGTCCCGAATGCCAGCATCGACGAGCGTCTGGATCGGATAAAAAATCATCGGCCGGTCATAGACCGGCAGCAAATGCTTGTTCGTAACCCGCGTGAGCGGATACAGCCGTGAGCCCTTTCCACCTGCAAGTACAACACCCTTCATGGTTCGCTCCTCGAGGCTTTCTGTTAGCGTAACGAGTGTGTGACGTCTTCGTGCAAATAATCGAGCCTGGTTGTCTTGAAGAAGACGGGGTAATTCATCCGGCACGCGCGTTTTCTCATCGCGCCGATGCTAGCGACAAGATCGGTTTGGTACGGTCACGCGCTTCGGTGAGCAGCCGCCGCACGATTGGCCACATCCCAACGCGCTTGCTTGCAACCTGGTTGTAATCCACTCGATCGGTGGGAGGGAAGAATACCTCTATCATATTATTCAAAATCTTGCACCGTGCTGGAACATTAGGCATGGTGGTCTCCGTGCCATCTTGATGATTATTGCGCAGATCGATCATAAACCCGTCGCAATACGGTGAGCGACATACCTGCAGGCTGGTAATTTCCGGGGAAAGTGCAATTTTAAAACGGCGTGAATATGGCCAGATCTGGAGGATTCCATTCTGCGTTTTCGATAGGAAATTCGTTCTCGATATATCCTCGATTCCCATCCATTGAATGTTGGGGGTCTCATTGATTATATCGGCCATGGATTCGAGCCGCGCGAAATTGGAAACGCAGTCCTGATGGTGCGTCGCAACAATCACCGGATGGCCCAAAAAAGCACTGAGCCTAATATCTGTTTCCGAAATACCGGTTCTGTGAAATACCGGAAATGCCAGGCTCCCGAGAGATTGCGCTAACGAAAATCCTAAGTCCGCCGGCCACAGTTTTTCTGGATTCCAACGTAGCAACGAGCCGATTGAAACGCAGGCAGCCTCATAGCCCAGGCGTACCATCAAGTCCGCCATGAATTCCGCGAAAGCCCCATGGGGGGCGGCCATAATGCGCGCGACGGCGACACCAGAGCGCGATTCAAGGTCTGAGATTCGGCGGAGACCGGTTGCCAGTAGAGCTAGTGCGTCTTGCTCCTCATAGGATCTCGCCAACTCGTCAGCCACATGATTGACGCCGTGCATCATCAGGGAAATATGTTTTTTGCGGGTCTGAAAGAGATCAGCGACCTTGCGATCAAAATACCAGGCATCCAGCGGGACTGTAGCTATGGTCGCGTGGTAGTTGTGAGCTGCGGCGTGATTCGCCAATTTTTCGAAATCGATATAGCCGTAACTTCGATGATGAAGATTCGGATCGTCAATGATGAAACTGGCGCGTGGTTGGGGGCCCGGCCAGCCGTCCGGTCCAAGCAGCGTCCGCAAAAAATGTAATAACGGAACCATCGAAAACCAGCGTACCTCGCGAAAGTAAGTATGAAAAAATTCACCTTGCTTAAACGCCGGTACATCCACCCCAACGCAGTGACGCTGGGAGGTAACATGTTGTTCGACTGCCCACACTGGTTGACCGCCCACATTGGCCAGACATTCGAATGAATCGGGAACACGCGAGAAATGTTTTAAGCTGGAATCGGCCAGCGTCTTATTGCGAAACGCGCCGTGTACCGCGATGGACGAGCTAAAGGTGATCGCCGATGGTGCTCCCAAAGAAATTGGCTGCGAAAGGTTAACTTGATAGCAGCTTATGCCGCGCTCGGACGCGCCACGAGCTGCATCTGCACCGCCAGATAACGCAATCAGCCCGCAAAGCCCTTCATAGCCGCTTGGCGTGTGCGGTTCGAACGAAAGGTCAAGCTTGGAGCCCAACATGTCAAAAAGTCCACGACGAAGTTCATATTCCGCCGCCGGCGCTACGGCGACTCTCATTTTAGATTGGGATGGCACGATCAGGTTTTTCCGAGAGGTCGAAGTTTTTTGGAAAATTCTCGCAACGAAATATTTATCTTTAATGGAACACCAACGCGAGCGATAGGTTCCGCAGGATTACCCTGGACTACCGTCATTGGGGGAACGGATTTTGTCACCACGCTACCGGCAGTGACAACCGATCCTCTTCCTATTGTAACATTCGGCATAATAATCGCGCCCGGCCCGACAGAGGCGTCTTCTTCAATGACCACGCCGTGAAGTTCGCGGAAATGCGCGATAATCACCGCCCGAATCCCGATCGACGCTCCAGCTTTTATAGTTACGTAATCAGGGTGTGATGTTTCTATGATCGCGTCATATCCGATCCACACGCCTTCCTCAATGTGAACGCCGCGCCAGCGGTGCAACCGGACGCGAAGGCCAGTGGCCCCAGGGGCGGTGCGCGCAATATTTTGAAGCAGTCGGTTCTTGAGTCCCGAGATAAAACCCTCTTTACTCATACTGTCGGTGACTCCGATTCGTCCGCCTGTAAACGAAATGCCACGGTCAGTGGTTGTCGATCTGCAAGCATTACGTATCCGTTACACGATATCAATGAAGCTCTGATATTCGCAGCGTCCGCGGAGGCACCCTGCTGGTCAGCTTTCCGACGAACCGCCGTATGGCCGCGGCTAAGGCCATTACCCAGCCCCTTATAAGGAGGGAGGTTGCACTTGCGTACAGGCGCGCGCGCAGGCATTTTTTGATCCAGAAAAAAATTGGCCCGCCAAGAAATGCATATCTTTGAAACCGAAACCGCGGACCACCTGGGTATTGGCCAGACTTTTCCTTCCGGATCAAGGTGAGCATCGCCGGAATAAACGGAGCCAGCTGACCTACAGTATTGCCAGGATGCACGCGATAACAGGTCGTCGCCGGCGACAAAATCTGCACGCAACGACCCGAAACCCCCAGCTTCATCATGATATCTAAATCATCCAGGTGAAACAGCCCCTCAGTCCAGCCGCCCGCCTGCTGAAATGTCGTTTTCTCGACAACCGTAGCGCTGGCACTGGCACGATGGGTTCGATCTTTTTGAATCAAGTTCTCATATTCGACGAAGGTAATTTCCCCAGGAGTTTCTTTGGTCTCTGGCGGTTGCGTACCCTCAAAGAAAAAGAGGCGGCTAAGTATGATCGGCGCTTGAGTGGCTGATATCACGGTATTGTAGGTGTTCAACGCCCAGGGCCACAACAAATCGTCTCCGTCTAAGAACACGAGATAATCGCCGCCGGCTATCGACGCGCCAAGATTGCGCGCCGGATTTGCACCGAGATTCTTCGGCGCGCAAATAAGGCGTATTGAATTTCCAAATGCTTGCAGAATTTCGACGGAGCTGTCCGACGAAGCGTCATCTACCACAATTACTTCACGTGCCTTGCAACTCTGCGCGAGGACCGAATTCACTGCATCGCGAATGAAAACCGCCTGATTGTGACAGGTGATAATCACGCTAAACTGGGGAGATATCAATTCGACTCCACTAACGGTTTGCACCGGGCGGAAACTGAATCTTCAAGAAAATGTTCGTCCATTATTGCGCACCGATAGACATCCGACTATTAGTCGGAAGCATTTCTATGAGAATGGTCGTAACTAGTAGTGACAGAATCGCGCGAGCGTTGCAATCCGCGCATCCTAGAAGCCCTTGACTAGCCGACATGCGGATACAAGAGGTTCCCCGCTAGCCGCAACAAACCCTGCGGACAATGAGAAAATACTTTTTTGCCGAGCTTTATGATTATCGAAGAATCTTGTTCCGTATTGGACGGGCGTGGGGGATATCGGAGATAAGTTAGCAACTGCCGTCTCGTTCCCCATCTGTCTTTGAAGGTCACCAACCCGGTGTTGCGGCATTCTGAGCGGCCGAAATCGAGTTCCACGAATCCATGTTCTTTCGAATCGCGAATCAAATGCCAGAACAGAAACTGCATCCCCCCGAGATTATGCGAATGAGCGTCAGAGCAGCCGTACTTGTAAACCATTTTCTGTTTACGAGAGAGCGTGAAAATTGAGGCAATGGCATTTCCATTCTTCCTGGCGATGCGGATCTGTGCGTCGGTACCCAAGTAGCTCAATACATTGCGAAACCACTTCAAAGGATGCGGCGGGAGTTGCTGTCTCTGCCTAGTAATTACGTGCAGGTTGTAAAACTCGTCCAGTAGGGCCTCTGATGAGCCGACCTCCAGCGTCAAATTCTCGCGTTCCGCTCGTTGTATTTTGCGTCGAATCGAATCGCCATGGAGTTTTTTATATAGTTCGTCCAGCGTCGGCCGCAAGTCGAGCAAATGGAGAAAATAAGACTCTGCCCCTTCCGTTCCGTCGCTGAAAAGTAAACTTAGCGGGCGAATATCAACATATTTTATTTTTTCGTCTCGCAACTCCTGCAGCGCGGGAACTAATAGCTCATTCAGTTGATCAACGCCCTCGACGAGCGGCTCACAATGATCGGAGAAGGGCAGAGACACCAATCGTTGACCGGTCAGCCAGCTACTCACTCGGCAAAATACGACAGCATTACTCAGTGGAGCGCCTGGCGGAGTGCTGGTGTACGCCAGTGGTTCGTATCCATACGTTTTTTGTAAAGCCTTAAGCCACTCCACGGAGTGGAACACACTCGCTCGTGGGTGTTCCAAGCTCAACGTAATCCAACGGGGATCTTCTAGCGGTTTGACTACTTGAACTTGGTTACGTCTGGTCATCAGGTCGCATGGTCAAAGCAGCGATATTGAAATTCAAGGAGACAAAACCAAAGGTCTTGTCTGTCTCGTCTGGTGCTCACTTAAGATGGTGCGATAGGTTTCCAAAAGCTTTTCGCCAGCCGCGGTCCAGGTCAATTCATTAGCAGTTCGTATCGATTCTGCCCGCAATTTCTCTAAAAAATCTGGATTATCATGAAGCATAGTGATGTGCTCCGTGAGGGCCTTGACATCGCCAACGTGGTGAACCAGAGCGTTTTCCATATGCTTGCAAATTGCGCCGGCAGCATCGGAAACGACCAAAACACAACCGCAGCCACGCGCTTCAGAAGTAACAAGCGCGCTGCCTTCTTCGATGCTAGGTAACACCAACACATCGCTCTCCAGCATCAGTTGGGCAATATCTTTGCGATGTCCAAGCGCCTTTATGCTTGGATGCGAAAGCATGGGAGCAAGCTTTTCTTTATAACTGGGAAGAAATCCGCCAGCGATAACAAAAGTGCCGTCCTGGGATGCAGAGGAATTGAGCCAAGCTTCGAGAGCATAGTGAAGACCCTTTCTGGGGGCCACGCCTCCGACAAATAACATGGTGAAGGGAGATTTTTTTCTTCCTGCGCGGTTATCGAGGGTAAACTGTTTTTCATCGAAGCCATACTGATGACGAATTAGATGTTCTCGCGAATATCCCGCCTCCAAAAAGGTCTTCATAACAAAATCAGATGGACACGCTAAGTAATCGGCAGCCTTGTATTCCTCTTCCTCTCGGGCCAGATATCCAGCATTAAAAGCGTGTTCATGGTCCGGGGGCATGGAGATCCCCAGTTTTTCGCACTCTAGCCGGACAACTTCGTAGGCGAACCGAGTGTGTGCATTGGGCCTTTCCAACACCGTTGGTATGCCCAGCCGCCGCGCGGTCTTAAGAGTATTGAGTGCTCCTAAAGGCCAGGTATGCACCACGTCGATTTCGCCGGCCATCTTCTCGAGCCTTCGCGAAACGATATAGTCATGAAGCTTGAGCGCGCGCATCCGCCCAAGAAGCTTATAGGGGATACGATAGTTTCCCTTAGCGAGCGTGGGCCTGACGTGAACGCCTAATTGTTTGGAAAACGGTTTTTGGAGAACGCCGGGAAAAACAGTAACATCGGCTCCAGCAGTCGCCAGGCCGTTCACTTGCTGCCAGGCAGTAGTGCAAATGCGATCAGCACCCAACTTATGGGGAAAACTGTAGAGTACGCGGGTTTGTTTTTGGATATTCATAATTAGATCGGGAATACAAACCTTAATATTCTGCTTGCCAACAAGACCTTATCCGACGGGGACCGATTGTTGAATACTGGTGCCAAGAACCGGCGCTGAACTTAAGAATTCTCTGTGCCATAGTTCCAGCACGACCAGCGAAAAAATCTCCTTGGCGTAGTCGCCGGAGCTGCAATTGTCGCGTACCAGTTTTTCAACCGCCGATTTGTTGAAATAGCCCCTGTTGATCGTTTCACGATCCAACAAGATGTTGCTCACGGAGTCGCGCAGGTCGGTTCGCAACCAATTTTCGTAGGGAACCGGAAAACCGGCCTTCTTCCTCTCGAGAATTTCGACCGGGATCTGCTTAGCGAGGCATCGTTTCGCGACGTATTTCATGGAGAAGCCATTGATCTTAAAATGTGACGGTAGCGTGGCAGCGAATTCCAAGAGCTTGTGGTCGAGCAACGGGACGCGCAACTCAACCGAATTAGCCATGGTCATTTTGTCGGCTTTTACCAGAAGGTCGTCCGGTAGCCATGTTCTGGTGTCGACATAGAGCATCCGGCTTAGTAAATCGTCAGAGCGGTTTTGCTCTAGCAGTTGCGTTACGGGGCGCAGCGAGTATTGCTTGCTGGTCGAGGCCAAAAAGTCACCGGAATAAAGTTCTTGTGAATGAGCATTGAAAAACCGGAACGGGCTTGAGGATCTACTGTAGTAATAGGATTCAAAAGGAGCCTTCAGCAGCGGCAGATAATTTCCCAGCCTCCAGTAACCAGTTAAGCTGTAAAGCAGAGAAAGCGTTCCGGAAAGCGCGCCAGTAAATGGACCGGCCATTCGTTTGATTCGCTCAATCCAAAGCATGGCGCGATAATTCGGGTATCCCGCAAATGCTTCATCGCCGCCTTCACCGGAGATCAAAACCTTCACGTAATTGCGCGCCAATTTTGATACGTAATAGAGGGCCACTGCCGGAGGCTCACAAACCGGTTCTTCCATGTGCCACACATATTTTGGCAAGAAATCTGCAAACTCTTTGCTGTTGATAGAGATCTCGTGATGTTCCGAGCCGTATTTTTTCGCGGCCAGACGGGCGAAAGGACGCTCATCGGCAAAGCCAGAATTGGCAAAACCCACGGTATAACTGCTGATGGGGCGATCCGTTTTTCGAGACGCCAGGCTGAGCATGGCTGTCGAGTCGACTCCACCGCTCAAAAGAAAGCCCACCGGAACATCCGCTATCATGTGCAGCCGAACAGATTCTTCCAGGATTTCTAAAAGCTGTTCTTCCGCGTCTTTCAGCGTTACCGAACTCGCAGAAAAATGAAGGTCCCAATACTGCTTGATCTCTGTTTCCCCGTTTTTCACAACCATGAACGAAGCCGGGGGAAGCTTATAAATACCTTTTAAAAGCGTTTCTTCCCCCGGCACATATCCGAAGGTTAGAAATCGATCGACGGTGGAGGGCAAAATCTCGCGCTTGATTTGTGGATCTACCAGGATGGCCTTCATTTCTGAAGCAAATACCACGCTCTGCGAGGTCACGGCGTAGTAAAGAGGTTTGATACCAACCCTGTCACGCGCCAGTAAAAGTTTTTGTTGCTTTTGGTCCCAAATGGCAAAAGCGAACATGCCACGTAAAGATTGGATGCCCGCTTCGCCGTATTCTTCGTAAAGATGCACTATCACTTCGGTGTCGGCTTTGGTGCGAAAAACGTGGCCTTTTTTGAGCAAGTCTTCGCGAAGTTCTTGATAGTTATAAATCTCTCCATTGAAAACTATCCAGACTGTTTCGTCCTCGTTGGAGAGCGGCTGGTGACCTCCTGCCAGATCAATGATCGAAAGGCGGCGAAACCCGAGGCCGACCTGACCGGAGAGGTAGTACCCATCGTCATCTGGACCACGATGCGCGATGGAGTCCGCCATCGCCTTTAGCAGCTGTTGCGAAACTCTGTTATCGCGGTCGAAATTTAATTTTCCGCAGATGCCACACATGGGATCCTCGCCACTTATCGCTGGACTGATGTCTTTAAAACAGCGCCGTCAAAGCCGTACGACCATTTCAGCACAGCCAACCATTTGGAAGTAGAGTCTTTAATTGTCTGCTTTCTTAAATCGTTTCCGGCAAAAGGCTTTGCGAGTGACAGAAGAACAACTCTTAAAAGGGCCGCAGTGCCCATGGTGGCGCGAAATAATGAGCCATATAACCAGCCTTGTCGCTTTACGCAGAACTTATGTACAGCTTTAAATCGCATGATAATCGACCAATTGTTTACATTCACACGATTGCTGCTCTGACCGCCGTGATGAATTACTCGGGCTTGTCCCACGAAATAATTGCGCAGCCCTAGCGCCCTGACCTTGAAACAAAGGTCTAAATCCTCGGCATACATGAAGTAATCCTCGGTGAACTTGCCTGCCCGCTCAAATACGTCGCGCCTGAGCAGCATGCAAGCTCCGGAAATAACATCCACGGGAACGGGATTTTTACTCTCGGAAAAGAGCGCACTAATGCTCCAGAAAGAACAACTAGGCCATCGTAAACGGAGATATTCGTAATCGAGCAACTGATTTGGGATGGTCGGAAACGTTTGTATACAGCTCGTCTGTACCGAAAAATCGGTGTTCAGTAATTTGCAACCAATCACGCCAGCGTCGGGAATAGAAAGACACTGCTCCAGCATGATCTTGAAGACGCTGTCGGTCACTTCCGTATCGGGGTTAAGAAATAAGAGATATTCCCCCGAGGACCTAGTAAAGCCCAGGTTATTCGCGCCCGCGAAACCCAGATTAATGTCACTTTTAATCACCAAAACATCCGGAAATTCCGCGTTGAGAGCTTCGATCCCCGGCTCCGGCGAGGCGTTATCCACGACTATGACCTCAAAGGACAAATCTCCGATGTGTCCATAAAGGCTAGCCAAACATTTCCGCAAATAGCCAAGCGAATTCCAATTCACGATGATGATGGATAATTTCACGTTCTTGGGAATTGGCGAGGCTGTCGGGCTGGAATCGGTTATTTCCAAATGCTGTCTCGGCCGGTAAGACGTGCTAACTGTTGCTTCCGAAGATATTTAATAGTTTTAGGTTCGTTCACTTGCGGTATGCGTTTTGTGTAGCCGGTGATGAAGCCATAGAGCAGCGCCGCTGATCCCACAAAGTAAGGTCTTTCCGCGAGCCTGCGAAGGCATTTCACTAACATAAATATTGGGTGATAGCCGCACACATAATTGGCACGCCCATTTTTCACTAGATTGGCCCATGTGCCGTCGGCTGCCCCAGTGTAGCGGTGATGCAGGAGATGCAGGTCCGGGAAGCTCCTGGTCGTCCATCCGAGCATGCTGGCTTTCACTTCATCCATGGTATCCCAGCCAGGTGCCGGCCAAAATCCGCCAATGGCATCCCAAGTTTCACGTTTATAAATTTTGGTTGCTCCGCGAACATGAAATGCGGGATTAGATTCAAATGATTTCTGGCCATTCTCGATGTAACACATGACGCCACCGCCAACGCCAAGACGAGGCTCAGAGTCAAAATATCCGAAACACTTTTCAAAATAATCCGCAGGGAAGGATAAATCCCCATCTAACTTGACGATGTATTCCCAATCGTTACTGCTCAGAAGGCGGTAGCCATCATTGAATGCGTCTACAACACCTCCGCCCGCTTTGCGAAAACCACGATTGGCGCGATGAATCGCGCGAATCCACGGGTACTTTGCCGAATAGTCGTCGATTATTTGGCCGGTATTATCCGTTGAGCCATCATTAACAATAATCCATTCTGCCGGTCGAACCGTCTGAGCCAAAATACTCTCGATTGTTTTTGCAACGTGCGCCTCTTCATCACGCACCGGAGTAATGATCACGTATCTTGTAGTACGCGCTGTGCTCGTCGCCTTGTTGCCAGACCCGGCGCTATCCAAATTGCCTAGAAGTTCCGGCTTAGAAGATTGCATTGCGCACGCGAACCTTTCAAAGGTTTCAAACCATGCTGTATATAACTATCTGTTTTGGCGCGACTGGACAGTTGGCAAACGATAAGCGGGCGAGGCTCGCAGTTGGGGTCGTTTGACTATTTGCGGCACTTCGACTTCAACTTTTTGCGTTGCCAGTATCGGGGCGGTAGCCGCCGCAATTATCGCGAGGAACGCGCACCAGTAGATTTTGACGTTGTCAAAGTAACTGATTCCAAAATAGCTTACGATATGCGCAAAAAGAGCGATTCCCAAGAACCACATGAACCATTCTTGCTTTGTATCCTTCTGGTTCTCCGCAATGTTCCTCGCGGCGCCGATGCGTGAGAAACTGCGTGAGATAATCAGAACGAAGCAGATAAATGTAAGTAACCCGCCGGTCTCTGCTTCGGCGACAAACTGGTTGCTGAGATCCCACATATCGAATCCCCATGTGCCCGATAGGTTTGTCCCTACTAGCCACCAATCACTGAAGTGTCGGATGCATTGGTCAATTAATTCGGCGCGATGATAGCCTGAATTCCCCGCAATCAAGTCCACGCGAGCAATCAAAAACCAAACCGGAGCCTTCATCACCATGTGTAACGCTATTAGGCTCAACGCTACTCCCCATCGGATCAGCCGCATCCTATTGCGAAGAGGCC
>DASYJM010000034.1:0-9299 GCA_035996445.1 Candidatus Acidiferrum sp.
CGAAGCTCGGCGTCAGGCCCTGATCCATCTCGGCGGAAAACAACAGGCCATCGAACGGCATCGTGACACCCGCGGACTACCTGGTCTGGAAATCCTGTTTCAAGACCTGCGCTATGCGCTGCGTGCCTTGTTCAAGAATCCTGGATTTACAATCGCAGTGGTTGTCACCTTGGCGCTCGGCATCGCCGTGAATGCCACCATGTTCAGTCTCGTCAGCGCTTTCCTCTTGCGACGTCCAGTCGTACATGAAGCAGATCGCGTAGCAGTGGTTACTTCCATTAATGCCGCGCGAGGATATCTGCCCGATACGAATCCTGTCTCTGCGCCAAATTACCTTGCGTGGCGCGAAGCTAACGACGTTTTCACCGATACCGCCTCCGCGGACGAGAATCGCTCCGTCAGTTTGACCGCCCAGGGTAAGCCGGAGGCACTTTCTTCTGCGGCGGTTTCGCCGAATTATTTCAACGTACTGGGAGTCGCTGCGCACCTCGGGCGCACCTTTTCCGAAGGAGAAGACCAGCCCGGTCGTGATCACGTGGTTATCCTCAGTCATGAACTATGGGAGCGGCGCTTCGGCTCGGACGCTTCGGTCATCGGCAGCACCATCCGGTTAAATCGCGAAAACTGTGCGGTGATCGGTGTGATGCCCGCCAGTTTTCGTTTATTGGGCTTCACCCCGCAACTTTGGACTCCACTCACGTTGACGGTAGCAGATCGTGCTACCTCAGCGCGGAAGGATCACACACTACATGTGTTCGCGAGATTAAAACCCGGCGTGACCGTTGAGCAAGCTCGGCTGGAAATAAGCAACTTCGCGCGCCGCTCCGAGCAAGACTTTCCCGAGACTGAAAAAGGCTGGGGCGCTGCAGTCCGAACGTTGCCCGACTTCCTGGTTTACAACTTTGGTATTCGCAACGGCTTGGCCGTCATGATGACCGCCGTTGGATTTGTTCTCATGATGGCCTGCGCCAATGTCGCAGGCTTGCTGTTAGCGCGGGCGACCGGCCGGCAAAAGGAACTCGGCATCCGCATCGCTCTCGGTGCCGGCAGGCTCCGCATTATTCGGCAATTGTTAACCGAAGGCCTGTTGAATGCTTTGCTCGGCGGCGCCGTCGCGCTTGCACTGGCCTGGTGGGGGATTACCTTGGTCGCAAGAAAAATGACCTTCAACGAAGCCATCAGCGCCGTCCCACTAACTCTAGACCGGAACGTTTTGTTTTTCGTTCTTGCTATCTCGCTGTTTTCCGCGGTTCTGTGCAGCCTCGCGCCGGCGCTCAGAGCATCCCGAACGGATATCAACACAATTTTGAAGGCCGAGAGCCGCGCGGCCTCCGCTGGACGATCTCATAGCCGCCTGCGAACCGTCCTTGTTACTGGCGAGATCGCCCTGGCACTGTTTCTTCTTATCGGCACCGGATTGCTGATTCACGGACTTTACGTAATCGAGCATCAAAATCTGGGGTTCCATCCGGATCATCTGCTTACTGCCGGCATGATTTTGGATAGCGCGCGCTACAAGGATGCCGCCCAGCAAACCTCCTTCCTTCGAGATATCACTTCCCGCCTTCAACACGTGCCCGGTGCCAGTGCCGTGGCGGTCACCTCTGACTTGCCCGCCACCGGCCCCAGCATCGTAAAGGTCCAAATAAAAGGTGAGCCCGATTTGCCGGCCAACCAAACACGCACTACTCGAGACGTTGTCGTTTCCATCGATTACTTCGTCGTTGCGGAAATCCCTCTACTGCGCGGACGTGCGTTTACGGATATGGATAACGCTACAAGCTCACCGGTCGTCGTGGTGAATCAGGAGTTTGTGCATCGCCATTTGCACGACCAGGAGCCACTGGGAAAACAAATCCGCTTAAATGTGGGTGGGCCAACGGCCACGTGGTCTGAGATCGTTGGCGTGGTGTCTAACGTAAAAAACTATTCCGAGGCACCGGATGAGGACCCCGAAGTCTACGAGCCCTTCCTTCAGCGGCCGGTTCCGTCTTTCTCCGTCATGCTACGCGCAAAGACCGATCCCAATAGCTTATCCTCCGACCTCCGCAGCGCCATGGAACAAGCAGATCCGGAACTGCCGCTCGAGCGCGTGATGAGCATGTCCACAGTCATCGAACGCCAGAAGGGCGGAGACGTATTGTTTGCTCGTATGTTAGGCGTCTTTGCACTTCTCGCACTGATTTTCGCGGCCATCGGTATTTACGGCCTGATTGCCTATTCCGTCGGTCAACGAACCCACGAGATCGGGATACGTGTAGCCCTGGGAGCAGGGAGCACTCAAGTGTTACGTATGGTGCTCTTCGAGGGCCTAAGCATGACAGCGATCGGCGCGGCGGTCGGCCTGGCCCTGGCGTTACCCTTGCCGAAGGTGTTTGATGCAATGTTTACCGGCTTCGGCTTCAGCGAGCCTAGGCTATACTTCATCGTTCCACTATCGATAATCGCAGTGTCCATGCTCGCGACATACATTCCCGCTCGCCGCGCCGCCAGTGTCGATCCAACCATTGCTCTCCGCAACAGTTGAAAGCGTCATTCAGTCACAGTTACGCGATTCGGGGTTCACAGTCTTTTAAAGATTGGGTTTTTCACTTCTGCGTCTGGTGGGTAGCCGACTCGTCCTCGATTTTCGGCGCATAAATGCGCTGCTTGTCTTCCACTGAAAAAAGCAGATAGTTGCTGAAACCATGACGCCGGTGGCTGCGTCGTCCTTTCCAGTCGTAATACAATTCCGCGCTCTGCGGCAACCACATGTCCACCTTGCCCTCCCGGAAATGGACTGGTCCGTACTCGATAATGGCGCGGTCCGTCGCTAGCCGGATTTCCGGCACCGGTGCGATCAGGTCTGTTTCCAGCCTCAATATTTGATAACTGTCCGCTGCAATCCAGGCGCGCCCCTTCAGCGCCACCCGGTACGATGCACCGTTACCGGTGCGGTAGGAGCGAATCGTATTCGGCTTATCGCTCCTTTGCCGGAAATGGACTTGCCAGCCAAGCGTCCCGTTCCACCGCGCCAGCCCCTCGCAGGTCATTTCAAAGGCCTCCACGTTGAATGGATGGAATATCAAAACGAGCGCAGGCAATCCGATTGTCGCCACCCCGTCCGGGAAATCGCCCGTGGAACCATGACTGCTACGGTACTCTTCCACGCTCAGATGGCCGGGGCGGATTTCTTGCACGCCAACCACGTAGTCGAACTTGCGTGTTTCTAGAGTAGATGGCAATCCCCATTTGTTGATCGATTCATGCTTCAAAGACTCCGTAGCGGTAAATCGATCGACATTACTTACAAATTCCTGTATCCGTTTGCCGGCTTTCTGCAACACATCGTCGAGCGCGCACGCCGCGTCAGCTTCCACTGGCGGTACTCTCTCGTCCACGTCAGGCGGCAGCCAATTGGAGGGAAGGGGCAGCGAGGTGATCGCAGCGGTCAAATCCGGCACCACGATCTGGTTTTCGCGGATTAAGGCTGGCCCGTTGTCAACTGGCAATGGGAAAGTCTGCAAACGCTCAAGTTGTAGGTCGGGCACAACACTCGAAATATCCTGCGACCCAATCTGATTTGCGTGAACTATGTCGTCGTTCTTTACAACCGCTACCTGCGAAGTTTGTAAACTCCGTAGCTGTTGCTTTGCTGTAACATCCGTCGGGTGCTCCTTCAGAAATGCTTGTAAAACGCTGATGGCTCCCCTGACATCACCGCGTCCTGCCAAAGCCGTTGCGAGTAGCGGCTCGATAACCGTTGCCGGCCCATGACCCAACTCGAGTGCGCGCTCGCCCTGCTCAATGGCTTCGTCGAGCGATCCTTGCAACAACAATCCGTGACAGAGAAGCGCATGGCTGCGCCAGGAAGAAGGCTCCACTTCCGCGGCTCGCTTCAACAGCGGCAACGCTTCGTC
Organism: Candidatus Acidiferrum sp.; assembly: GCA_035996445.1. GTDB lineage: Bacteria > Acidobacteriota > Terriglobia > Acidiferrales > UBA7541 > Acidiferrum. Next base: position 3,900 of record DASYJM010000034.1, read on the forward strand.
TGGATTTCTTTCGTGCAACAGCAGGTCGCCCAAGGAAAGCAGCGCACTCAGGTGCTTGGGATTGAGCTCCAGCGTCTTTTTCCAATAGGATTTTGCCCGGTCGAAATTGTTCGCTTGCGACGAATAGACCCCGAAGATGAAGTTAACGTCCGCGTTGGTTGGAGCAAGACGATATGCAGCATCGAGGTGACTTCGTGCCTCATGTAGCTTGTGGGCCCGCAGCGCTTCCAGCGCCTTGCCAATTTCCTTTTGCGCGTGAGGAGCAAGCACTGCGGGCGCCACCGCCGGCGCGGTCGTTTCCGCGTCAGACGCGCGCCGCGCATCCGCCGCGACGTTCATCCTGGGATTGTCGTCGTTCAAATTTATTAGCGTAGACGCACTGGCAGGCCTTGTCGTTCTTGCGCCAACGTTATCTTGACCATCCCACCCGAGGGTCAATCCAGACTCCATGGCGTAGGAAGCAGAGGGCAGGGGCAAAAAGCACACTAAAACCAACATTACGAGGAAGGCCGAAAGAATGCGGACATGCATGGCCAACTCCAAAACTCCGGAAGGTGGGCCCTGGAACTTAGCGGCATGGTACACCTTCCTACGCCGGAACGCGATAAGAAGAGCCCAATAAAATTTAGCGATCACGAGCTAAAAACGAAATACCAAAAGCTGATCCAATGTTCCAACCTCGCACCCACGAATAGCTTTTCGGTGTACAATCCGGAGCAATTGCTTTTGCATGGGTGACTCATGCCTCCAGTGCAAAGTACCAACGTCTGGGTTCCTGTCTGCTGCGACCGCGTCATGCGCTACAACATGTTCGTCCCCAAAGATGGCGCGGCCTATGGCGCACTGGTCTGCACCGTTTGCAGCAAAAATGTAACCTTTGAACTGGAATCGCTTCTCGATTTGAACGCATACGGAGAAGGCTCGCGTGTGCTCAATATGTTGGGATCGCCGAAGCCCCCCAAGGTGGATAGGCCAAAAACCGCTGGGGATGCCACCCTTAACGATAAGACCTTGTGATTTGAGTCGTCGAATCTGATCGACGGGCTCGCCAATGATTGACGGGACCATCTCTCACTATCGCATCCTGGAAAAACTCGGCGCTGGAGGGATGGGTGTCGTCTATAAGGCCTTGGACACCCGCCTTGAACGCATCGTAGCTCTGAAATTTCTCCCGGATGACATGGAGCAGGATGCCCAGGCGTTGGAACGTTTCCGCCGTGAAGCGCACGCCGCTTCTGCCCTAAATCACCCTGGCATCTGCACCATTTATGACGTTGGCGAACAGGATCACCATTCTTTTATCGCCATGGAATTCATTGACGGTGAAACTCTCAGTCAACATATTCATCGCCAGGCTCTCTCCGTCGAACAGGTTCTTGAACTTGGGATTCACATTGCCGACGCTCTCGACGTCGCACACACCGCCGGCATCATCCATCGAGACATCAAGCCTTCCAACGTATTTGTTACCAAACGCGGCCAAGGCAAGGTTCTCGATTTCGGCTTAGCCAAGCTTCTTCCCAAAGAGCTTCCCCACCTCGATTCCGGAGATACGCACTCCAAACACGCGCAGGAACCCGTCTCTCTCGTCGGCGTCATCAGTGGCACTCCCGCGTATATGTCGCCGGAGCAAATACGCGGCGACGACCTCGACGAGCGCACGGACATTTTCGCTTTTGGTCTCCTGCTTTATGAAATGGCCTCTGGGCGTCAAGCTTTCGGCGGCCGTACAGGTGGCGTAATTATCGAATCCATCCTCACCCGCACTCCCGATTCCATTCGAACCGCAAATCCGCAAATTCCGCCAAGGTTGGAAGAGATCATCAGCAAGTGCCTTGAAAAGGACAAAACACAGCGATATTCCTCGGCCGCGGGAGTTCGCTCAGATTTGCAACAACTCAAACGCGAGGTGGAATCCGGCAACATAACGCGATCTGACATTCTTCCTCGGCCTCTACCACCGCGTTCCCGTTGGAAGGAACTCGCAGCCGGTGGCGCACTGCTCTTAATTCTTTTAATTGTGGGAGCTTGGTATTACACCTCGCGCCCGGCGCATGCCTTGAGCCGCATGGATACCATCGTCCTGGCGGACTTCAACAACAAGACCGGCGACCCCATTTTCGACGACACTCTGCGCCAGGGTCTGGCCGCGCAACTACAGCAGTCGCCTTTCTTAAGCCTGCTCTCCGATCAGCGCATTCGCCAAACCTTGCAGCTCATGGGCCAGCCTCCTGACACCAAACTTTCACCAAAAATAATCGGCGATCTGTGCCAGCGCGCCGGAAGCAAAGCGTACTTAAGCGGTTCCATTTCCAACCTTGGCTCTACATACGTGATTGGCGTGAACGCTGTGAACTGCCAGACCGGAGATTACCTGGCTCAGGAACAGGTCACCGCCAATGGAAAAGAAAACGTCCTAAAGGCCCTCGGCGAAGCTTCCACAAAATTGCGCGAAAAACTCGGAGAATCTCTCAAAACTGTCCAGAAACTGGACACTCCCATCGAGCAAGCCACTACTCCATCCCTCGAGGCCCTGCAGGCCTACAGCTTGGGACGAAATACAATGCAGGGAAAAGGAGACTACGTCGGGGCCGTCCCCTTGCTGAAGCGTTCTATCGAGCTCGACCCGAAATTTGCCATGGCTTACGCGATGTTAGGTACCTCGTACCACAATCTTGGCGAAAAAAAGTTGGCGGCGGAAAATACCTCGCGAGCCTACGATCTTCGGTCTAGAGTCAGCGAATGGGAAAAATTCTATATTGAGTCTCACTATCATCACTTCGTCACCGGAGACATGGAAAAGGCTCGCCAGGCCTATGAGCTCTGGGGACAAATCTATCCGCGTGAGCAGGTGCCCCCGCTGAATCTTGGTGTAATTTATCAAACTCTCGGACAGCATGAAAAATCCTTGAGCGAAACTCGCGAGGCCTTCCGCCTGGGCCCCTCGGAAAGTCTGAACGCGGGCAATCTCGTCTCCGCCTTAATTCGTTTGAATCGGTTCAACGAAGCTCGTGCTGCCGGCGACGATGCTTTGTCAAAAAATCTCGATTCCGCTGAACTGCGCCTCTATCTCTATCAACTTGCCTTTCTGAACAAAGATCTCGCGAGCATGGCCAAGCAGGTATCGTGGGCTGCGGGGAAATCTGGTGAAGAAAACGTAATGTTCTATATGGAAGCCGGTACCGCTGCGTATTCTGGCAAACTCGCTGCCGCCCGTGAATTTTCTCGCCAGGCGGCAACCTCTGCCGGCCATGCCGGCGAAAAAGAGATGGAGGCCGGTTGCGAAGCCGCTGCGGCGCTTTGGGAAGCTCTTTACGGAAATACTTCCGAGGCCAGGCAACACGTTGCCAGCACGCTCGCAAAGTCCAACGGTCGCGATGCCCAGTATGTTGCTGCCTTGGCGCTCGCCGTGGCCGGCGATTCACCGCGCGCTCAAGCACTCGCGGAAGATTTGGAGAAACGTTTCCCAGAGGACACAGTCGTGCGCTTCAATTATCTGCCGGCTCTTCGCGCACAGCTTTTTCTCAACGCCATTGGCCGTTCGCCTGACCATGCGTCAAAGGCTGTTCAAGCACTTGCCGTCGCCTCACCGTACGAATTGGGGATCCCCGGCAACAGCACCTTCTGGACCAACCTTTATCCCGTCTATGTTCGAGGCCAAGCATTTCTCGCTTCCCATCAGGGAGCGCAAGCAGCCGCCGAGTTTCGAAAAATCGTGGATTGGCGCGGCGTGGTTGGCAACGAACCCATCGGCGCATTGGCCCATCTCGGTCTCGCCCGCTCCTATGCCCTCATAGGTGACACACCCAAATCCCGCGACGCCTACAACGTTTTTTTAACTCTCTGGAAAGATGCTGACCCCAACGTCCCCATCCTGCAGCAAGCCCACACCGAGTACGCCAAGTTATCGGCCACTTCCAGCGCGCGTTGACCGCCAACATGGTTACAACGCCTGCAGATACATAGCATGTGTGGCTTTTCGGACTAGTCGCGCTTCGGCATCCCCGCGATATCCCTGGCTATACTGTTCTGCACAATGAGCTGGCAGTTTGCAACACACTTCACCGCCAGCATCTGCACTTCGGCCTTCTTATGGGGCACATTCGAAGATGCTTCCGGAGTCACAAGCAAAGACTGCGGTCCATCCGCAATATCAAACGTGCACTGAAATTCCAACTTCTGCACACCGCGTTGTTGACAGGAATGTTTTTCCAGCGCTGTCTCCAGTGCATCGGCATTCGAATGCAATCTGTTCGCGACTTCGGACGGTAGCATCGCCACAATCATGGGCACAGGAGACTTGATCTTAATGCTCACTTGCGCCTTGTCGTGATCCGGCACGAATCCACCATAAACCTTCTGAAAGGAAGAAAGCTCGTATTTCTCCTTGATTTGTGAAATCCACTGGTACTCAGGCTGAATGCAATTCTCTACGCAGAGGTAACTGTAGTATTGGACATGCACGTCATTCGGAGCGAAGAACCTGCGGCTCGCCGACCCCGAGCCAGTTAAAACTGTAGCCACGCCGGTACCAATAGCTCGATCTACCTTGTCGTTACCGCTCAGAACCGCGCCCAGTCCGGCAAATACCGCTGCGTCGGGGCTGTTGCGCTCGTCGCGAACCACTAGCGTCATGGCTGCCGGCGGCAGGTCACAAACGTACGTTGCTTCCACGACGTGTTCCCGGGTACAAACTTGCGTGAGACTGACGATGGATTCCGGATGCTGAAGAGCGATGTTCCAGGCATCGGCATCGACCAGAAAGATCGTTACTGGCCTTTGCGCCCTAACGTCCACGTGGATGTTGCCGCCATTCGCGCCTGGGTGATAGGTCCGTCCGGAATGGTAATACGCGGGATCTAGTCGCACGCTTTCATCATTGGCTGGTCGCCAATCGAAGATTTTTTCTTGCTGAGCCGTGGATGTCAGGCACAACGGTCCGAGTAAGGATGCAAACAGAACAGCCGCTTTGCTAATTTTCATAATACTTTAATTGGAGCGCTCAAGGTCCCTGTCCGCAAGAGACTCCTGGCGCTTCGTTCCCGGAGAAATACCTGTCCGAATGGCCAGCCCAGTCCACGGCCGGACTCGCCATCGTTAGTTTCGGATTCTCGCTGCTTCCTGCCGGCGCGTCCGGCGATCCACTTATTCTTTCTCTCGGTCTCGCTGCGAAATTCACTCTCCCCGCACGAGCCGCGCTTGCGCTCTTTTTTGTCGGTGTCAGTGGCGGGGCTCTCGGCTCGCTGGCCCGCAGAAGCTACTTCCGCAGCATTCTCCCGGTGGTTACGCTGACGGTGACACAGTTTCTCTGGTTTCTCTTGCCCGCGGTAATTGAGTTAGTCAGCGGCCGCGAAATCCCGCAGACTCGTTACAGCAGCGGGCTGCTCGCTGTGCTCCATT
>DASYJM010000035.1:0-9927 GCA_035996445.1 Candidatus Acidiferrum sp.
CGGCTTCGCGATCGACATGGGGGACGTGCGCGAGCGCAAGCGCAGGATGGTGCGTGGCCTGAACGACATGTATATGGAAAATTACAGGAACACGGGAGCCGAGTTCATATTGGGAACGGGCCGGTTCCTGGCTCCGAGAACAGTGGAAGTCACTTTCGCCGATGGGACCACACGTCAACTGCGGGGCGCGAATGTGATCGTTAGTACGGGCACGCGTGCCGCGCTGAAGACAATTCCTGGCCTTGCGGAAGCGCAGCCGCTCACGCATGTTGAGGCTCTTGAACTCGATGAAATTCCCGAACACTTGCTTGTTGTCGGTGGGGGCTACGTCGGAGTGGAGATGTCTCAGGCGATGCGCCGCTTCGGCAGCAGGGTGACGATGATCGATCGCAACGGGCGGCTGATGTCCAAAGAAGACCCGGACGTATGCGAGACTCTTCGCAGCCTGCTCGCAGATGAAGGCATCGACATTCTCCTGAATGCATGGATCAAGCAAGTGTCGGGCAAATGTGGCGACTCTGTGAGTGTCGTCGTCGAGCAGAATGGAATTGAGAAAGTCCTAAAGGGTAGTCATGTATTGGTCGCCACAGGCCGCAATCCGAACACCGAAGGACTCGGCCTGGAACTGACCGGCGTTGAGCCCACTGACCGGGGATACATCAAGGTCAACGAGCGGCTGCAGACCACCGCGCTCGGCGTCTGGGCGATCGGTGAGGTAGCAGGTAGCCCGCAGTTCACGCACATCAGCGTCGACGATTTCCGCGTAGTCCTTGCCAATTTAACCGGCGGCCACCGGGTGACCACGGGCAGGCAAGTCCCATATTGTCTGTTTACCGACCCCGAACTTGCTCGTATCGGCTTAAGTGAAACAGAAGCGGAGGCTCAAGGCATAGCGTATCGCCTGTTTAAGGTCCCCATGGAAACCAACCTGCGTGCACGCACGCTTTCGGAGACCCGCGGGTTTGTGAAGGCCCTCGTGGAGGCTGATAGCGATCGCATCCTCGGGTTCACGGCCTTCGGTGTCGGTGCCGGGGAGATCCTGGCCGCCGTCCAGATTGCGATGACCGCAGGGCTGCCCTACACCGCGCTGCGCGATGCGGTCCTGACTCACCCAACACTGGTCGAAGGTCTCATACCTCTGTTCTCATCCGCGACGTCAGCGCACAACGTTGTCGAGCCAAGACGAGCCCAGACCTCCGCCGCATGAGGTGACCTGCAACAGCGATAAGAAAAATAGGAACGGGTGGTCTGGTCGTTGCGCAACATCTTTCGCTACTTGCGCAGCACTATTGTATTGAAACTCGGCATGTCGGAGGCAATCGTTATAAGTAGGACATCCCTTCGACAACTCCCAGATTACGCAAAAAATTTATCGGACGCGGGTTTGCGCAAAGGAGTACGCGTAGGCATGGTGCTCTTCGCGCGTTCGATAAAACCGTTAGAAGGAAACCGCCCGTGGTTGCGGTGACGCGAGCCTTACGGAGATTGAATGCGGGAAGAAAGCGGTGTGGAGCGTCGCCGAAGCTGTGCGTTATAGCACGGCAGATGACAGTGATAACTGTTAGTGCGAAAGAGTGTCCCGGAGAGGCCGCTAAGAAAGCTGGAAGAAGAGATTTGTTTTGCGGCAAGGCGCAGAGGAACGGAGCACGCCGAAACGCGCGAAGGGTTCGAGTGGAGAGAGCCGTTTCATGCGGCAGCGGTGAGCGGTGGAGAACGAAGTTGGATTTCTGCAGCCGTGAGCCTTTCGACGACCACCATGGGTCCACCACACCTGGGGCAGCGCCAGAAATCGTTCGAGCTAGAGACGTCTTGTCGGCCTGCGCTTCCGATGGTGCGCCGAGCAACTGAAAACAAAGTGGCAAGAGAGTGGCGCGTCTTAGCGAGGAGGTTGAGCTTGAAGAGTTCGATTGCCGTCTTCGCATCGCCTGCGCGCAAATAGTCACCGCCGATTATATCGACGATAACTTCCGGCCACAGCTGCGCTTTGGGATCTCCCCGCCAGGCTTCCATCAATTGCTGAGTGGCCTGGGGTCGCCAGGCAGTCACGGCAAGAATGAAGATAAGCACCGCCAACGACAAAATGAATCGTATTTGTTTCACTAGAGTGATCCTGTTCCTGGCTAACGCCCGAAGTTTGAAGTCTGAAGCCTTAGGCGCGAATGCGCCGCGCGTCAGTTTCACTTTCCTTTGCTGGCTGGCGGCACAATTCCGTTCATCCGCAAGTACTCCACCATTTGTCCGTAATGATCAAAGGCATGGGCGACGCCAAATGTGGCCAAGTGCAGGCGGGTCGATTTGCTATTCCCCGGGTTCTGCAACATGTTTTCCGTAGTCAATGTGGCCGCGGCCTTGTGACCGAGGGCAAAAGAATCCTTCAGGAACTTGATGATGTCGGCTTTGGTTTTCAAGTTCTCCGGACCATCCCCGTCCTTTAAGCCTTCCGGCAGCTTATCGCCGGTAAGCGGCGACCATATGAAATAGTTGGAAGCGGCGACATGCTTGACCTGCACGGCGAATGCGCGCACACCCTTGTAGTCGGCACCCGGAAGGTTCAACGTCTCCGGCGAGAAGTTGTATTTGTCTTCCGGCATGGCTTCGGCAACGTCCTCAATCTGCTTTTCGACGCCGCTAATCTCGTGGTCTAGGGCAGAAGCAATCGTTGGCGCCGACGGTTGCGCCTGAGGCGCGCTCGCGGATGCGGCGCTCGTGGTTGCCTGTCGCAAAGCGGCCACGCTAACGATGAGAACTGCCAACGGCAAGATGATTCGTACTTGTTTCATTCGCATGATTCTCCTCTGTATCTCACTTTGAGCCAGTTGCTTCAGGTCTGCCGCGTTATCGCCGTCGTGAATCCGGCGGCACCAGGTTGTTCGCGCGGTAGTAGACAACGAGCTGGCCGTAGTGCTCGCCGTTGTGCTCGATGGCGAACGTCCAGATGGAAGAATTGTGTGCGAGCCTGTTTCCAAAAAACATCGACGTTTTGTCCAACCCCGCGTCGCCCTGCTGTTGAATCACTTGCGCTCCGTCCGCGATGGCCTCCTGCACGAACTTGACCACGTCGGCCTTGGTCTTGAAAACGTCACGCGAAGGATTGTCGCCCTCGCCGAAGTCTGGCCCGAGGTTTGATCCGGAAACCCTGCGTATCAGGACGAAATCCAGTGCGGCGGCGTGGAGAAGATTCTGGGCAAAGGTGCGCTCCTCCTTCTGCACCTTGAAATCGTATTTGTCTTCCGGAAAATCCTGGGCCATGGCGATGAGTTTGTTCCCGATGTCGTTCCACCTGTCCAACATCTCCTCGGATCGAGAGCGCGCCGGACGCGGAGCTTGATCCTGTGTCTGGCCCCGACTGCAAAGGCTCGTTCCCGGGACGACAAGCAGAATGAGCGTAAGTAGCGCAAGCCAAGACCGCTTCGAACCTCGTTTTATCGTAGCGGCGGAAACACACGCGGCGGTATGCCGCGTCAGAGCTATCTCGTCTCTTAGGTCAGTATTTGCTTTCATGCGGTCTCCTGAAGATCAGGTCCGAGCTACCCAACAACAAGCCGTATGCGACACCGTTGCAAAAACACCGGCCGCGAGCACGGCGCCGAACGCCACTGTCAGCAGGGCACTAGCTAGACAGCTCATCCGTTGAGGCTGAACTGCAGCCAGCCGTGCAAGACGATGGCCCATAAACGACGTGGCTGTTGCCTGCAGCAGGGACGGCTGTTCTGGATTAGCAAGTTTTGCCAGCGCGGAAACCAGCTTTTCGCCGTGGCCGCTCTGAATAACAGCCTCGTCACAGGAGAGCTCTCGGTATAAGGCCAAGCGAAAGCCCGTGACCCAAGCGAGTGGATGAAACCACAGCAGGCAAAGAGCGATTTCATGGATCAGCCAGATCAGGTTGTCGCGCCTTCTTGCGTGTGTTAGTTCGTGGAGAAGGACGGCGTTGAGTTCTGATTTTGTCAGTAATCGGTCAATCCCGTCGGGGAGACAGATGTGCGGATGCAAAACACCGTCCACTGCTGGACCGTTCCGAGCAGAGGAGAACCTGACGGGCGTATCTTGAACGAGGAATTTGGGCGTCGAGTCAACCGCGCTCTGACCTTGCGCATCACGACGGTCGGCCCGTATCCGCAAACACAGTCGACCCACCATTAACATTGCGCCCAGCAACCACACAGCGCCGACCATCGTTGCGTTATCAGCGACGCGAAGTCCGGCGTCCCCGATCACGCCCAGAGGCTTGGCCCACGAGAGATGCGCCGCCAGTGATTTGTCGAGAACTGCGCCGAGCGGCAGGATGAAATTAAGCGAGGTCGCGACCCATATCCAATACTTTGTGGTGGCGGTGCCGCGAACGATCGAAGTTAGAGTCCAAGCCGCGAACCAGACCAGTGAGGCATAGAAGAGGTGGACTCCGATGTAATAAACAAGGCGCGCGATGTACTCATGCATGGCCTTTCCCTCCAAGCCGGCGGTTTTTCTTGCTATTTGACGCCGCGCTTTGCAGCGCTTTCAAGTCTTTCAGCGTGAGCGTGCCCGTTTCGAGCAGATTGGAGACCAGCATGCGAGGGGAGCCGCCGAACAAATCCAAAAGGTCGCGCGCCAGCCCGCTTCGGAACTCGCTCTGGTTGATGGCTGGCTCGAACAATTGGGCGTTGCCGATCTTCTTGACTTTACGCACAGCGCCTTTTTCCTCGAGTCTATAGACGAGTGTCTGCACCGTTGTGTAAGCAACGCGCTCATCCTCGGGCAAACTGTCGAGAATTTCGCGGACGGAGCTGGTTCCCAGTTTCCAGAACTGCTCCAGGATTCGCGTTTCGGCTTTGGAAAGACGCTCTTTTTTCATATCTCCTACCTGTCTCGGTGATGCTACTACAACATCCGTGTAAAGGACAAGCGGCCACGCTTTCGCAACCGGAACCGGTTCTTTAGTGCAACACCATGGCGCGGGTGAACGGGCGGGCCCAGAAGTAGGAAGTTTTTGCCAGACAGGTAAACGCGCATCTCGTCAGTGCTTGATTTCCTGAAGGGATGCCGACTTCTGCACTCAAGCGGATAGGAGAGCCGGTACGATCTGGAACATCTGTTGTCTTTCGGTTTCGTGAAGTTAATTACGGGGCCACCGTCCTCATTATCTTGGCGAGTCTGGCGCGCGCCTCCTCGGACCTTCGAGAGAATTTTCAGCCGCCTACACCCACACGCCGCAGAATGCGGCTCTGAGCGTGCGGCCTAGATCCGTGGGGCTGTATTCCAATTTCGGCGGCACCACCCTGCGCTCGCCGCCTTGGCGGGACAAGTCTCCGCGAACAGGGACTAGAATGCTTACGGATAGCCGACTCCCAGACGACCATCGCGAGCCCACTTCCGTCGCACCTTCTACAAATCTGTACCGAAAGCAAACAATTCCTAACTTTCAAGGATTTTCTTTCGAATTAAACTCGAATCCGAGGTAGCCACTACACATTGCTGTCACTGTAAGTTCGCATATCAGTTGAAAAGGATCGCGTCATGAAAAAACTCCCGCTCAGCTCGGTTGTATTTTCAACTTTCCTAATTGTTGTGTGCAGTTCCATTTTGCATGACGATCTCAGAGCCCAGTCTGGGGCAACAACGGCTACTGACATGGATCCCCACATGGGTATGACCAAGCTGCGTCCGCTGCAACCTGGCGACCAGGCTCGCGCAAACGCCATCGTGGCGGCTGCGAAGAAGGCGGCAGAGCGCTACTGTGACTATCGGAGGGCTCAGGCCGACGGCTACACGATCTTTATGCCGGACCAGCTCCAGAATGTCTACCATTTCATCCGGGCGTCTTCATCTTTAGCCGACAAGCAGCGCTTTGACCCTGACCAGCCGCCCGCCCTGCTCTACACCAAAATTGATGGCCCGAGCCCCGCTTACAAGCTTGTTGGTGTCATGTACACGGCGCGTTATGGTGCTACGGAGGAGGAACTAAACGCCCGCATCCCGCTCTCGATCGCGCATTGGCATGTACACCTGAATTTGTGTGTTCCACCGCGGCTCGAACAACGGAACTGGCTCATGGGTGATCCAACCTTCGGACTAAACGGCTCGATCATTACCGAGGAGGCTTGCAGAGCGTCGGGTGGCTACTTCAAGGCACATCTATCCGGGTGGATGGTACACGTCTATCCGTTTGAAACCGATCCATCGAAGATTTGGGGCGCTGGAATGGGCGACGACCATGGAATGTAACGCAACTCGATGCCCGACATGAAGGTGTAGAGCGTCGGAAAAATTCAGTGGTTATAAAGGGTTGAAGCTCATTGGTCTGACAGAACCATCCGTCTCAAACGGAAGAGTGCGCTAGCGGGGTGGGCTTCCGGAAGTGCTCGCGCAAAACATAAATACAGCCGACAAAAAAAGGGCCGGCAAATAATTTTGCTCGCCCTGGCATTACGCAGCGGCCAGCCGCCGCTAGTGTTGGGTGGTTATCTGCCTGAATTTGTCGCCCTATCCATTGGCTTTGGGAGTCGTCCACACTATTGCGACGTAGCGGTCAAGCGTCGGCGGTCAGGGCCGCGGGCACTTGCATTGGCACAATAAAGTTGCTGGCCAGAAGATAGGCGAACAGGTGACCGAGAGGCCCCGCGCGACGGAGTTGGGCGGCAGAAACCCATCCGTCCTTTTCACTCCATTCCCAACCGGACGTGGAAGCAGTATCGAGCGATTCGCGCAGATCCGCGACGGTCATGGGATAAGCGTAGATGCGGACGTTCTGCGCGAAGAGGCGCGCGAGGGCCTCCAGACGGTTGCCTTCCAGATTGCCGTAAGGGTCTTCAAACGCGCGAATGATCAGGGAAAGGCCGACGACGAAGCGCACCGGCGCCGTTGTATAGCGGTTGACGAGGGCGGTCATATGGTAGAGCTCGCGCTGGCGAAAAAGCAGTACGTCGCCGCCAGTGGCCAGAAGGGCGTCGATGCGGCGAAGCAAACCGGGAATGTCCGGAGGCGCTTCATTGGGCGAGGAGGGAGCAGCCGTAAGGCAGAAAAAGCCGGCGGGTTCCGACTTTGTTTCGCCCAGCTCATTGCGAAATTCCTGAATGGCGGAAGGCAGCAATCGCGCGTGGACCTGCGCATGAGCGGCATCCACGTGGCCAAAGTAGCCGGGCGCCAGCACGACGGCTTTCTTGTAGAGAGCCTCGGTAGGGGGAACAGCGGGGCCCTTGGAGGGGAAAAATACAGCTTCAGCGAATCCCGCAGATACCAGGTGGGCCAGGAGGGTATGGCGGTTCCAAGTCTCGAATGCGGGCCCGCGCAGATCGATGTAGTCGATTTCGATGCGCTCCTTGACGACGTCTTGTGCCACCCCTTCGAGAAAAGATTCCATGGTTTGCAATTCGTAGAACGCAGAGTAGATGAGATTGACGCCGAGAATGCCGATGGCTTCCTGCTCGAGGATATTGGTAGGATCGAGCATGTTGATGTGCATGAGGATGTCGTTGGGAGGGCCGCCAAGCTGCAACTGAAAGCGGAGACCGATCCAACCATGAGGGTCGTTGGTTCCGGCGAAGTTGCGCGCGGAGACGGTATCCACAAAGGAGAAGAACCGAGTCCGCGACCCGCGAGTCTTCTCTAATTCAGTGAGCAGCTGGGTCCACTCGTTCTCCAGCATGGCTTCGAGGCGTTGCTTCGATACGTACCGCGTGCCGGAACCGTAGAGATCGTCGCTGACTTCTTTATCGTAGGCCGAAATGGTTTTGGCCACCGTGCCGGAGGCGCCTCCGACTACAAGGAACCAGCGCGCGACTTCCTGTCCGGCGCCGATTTCGGCAAAGGAACCGAAGGTGGATGTATCAAGATTCAGGGTGAGCGCTTTGTGGTGAGTGTCGAGTTTTTCAGTGGAAGGCATAGTCAGGCTCCACTCGAGCAACCTTCTAAGAGGCGCGAACCGTCCGTGACGAGCTAGCGAAACTGGGTGCGCGAGGACAATTCTACCCGAGATTTTGTTTTGATTTCGAAAACGACAAAGACTCTACAACCGGCTTGTCCTCCTGCATGTTGAATGAACCATGTTCCTTCTGGACATCCGCGCGTAATCGGCAGCAAGCGCCGAGTGGAACTTCCAACTTCCACAACAGCTGTTCGGTAAGGTCAGGTCTGGATTAGTACCGAGAAACGCGCCAGAAGTGACCGACAATCGCTGGCGACAAGCCGTTATTGACCGGCTCGACCTGGATCACTTCTCACCATTAGCGGATGGCATGTGTCTACCGCTTGGGGGCGGATCACGGGCAACCTGAAAGGCTGCTTCCGGATTGGCGACAATTCGCTCGGAATCCGTCGAACGTGCAGTCCAACGCCAGGAGTTCGGCTCACTTTATGCTGCGGCTTCCAATGGTTGATCCTTTGCTCCCCTGATCAAAAGCCACAAGATTATCGCGGGTTCCCCCAGCGTTAACGGGATGTTCGCAATCCGGCCCACAACATCTTCGTAACTGGGCAGAAGCAACGACGTAAGGCTATCCGCCAGGTAGCCGAAACATGCAGCGATAAGCAGGACACCCAGGATGCGGGGGAGGAAACCTGACTTAAACACAAGAATCCCGAAGGGGAAAAGCCACAGGCCCCAAAAGATCCCGGCGACAACGAATCCCTCTCTATGCAAATTAAGGAATTGCATGGCCAGGGCTTGCCGTTGCGGTTGGTCGAATACTGACAGGAAATCCGCGCCGCGCAAAAGGGCCAGGGCAGCGATCTCGTTCAGCGAATTCACGAACATAATGGGAATAGAAACCAGACCCAGGATCACCATCAGCGAAGCATGCGTCTTGTTCACTGCGCCGAGTAATCGGTAAAGAACCCAGAGCAGGAAGACAAATTCGGCCGCGCAAATCAGTTCTGAGACGATGCCGAGGCGGAAAAGCCTCTGGGAAGCGAGAATGTTGTTGGCGGTTGCAGCCGCGTTACCAGAAACGATCAGTCTGCTGGGGACATAGATGATGCTGAAGAAGCCGGTCATCCCGTTCACTAGGTACAGCAGGCCCGCGATCCTTGCTGTCTTCTTGGTTGAGTTCATGCCTTCCCTTCTTTTGCTCATGACTCTCGCCTGGAGCTACGGCCCCTCGCTGTAACCTGCTCTACTATGTCACGTCCGGACCGATACAGCTTGTGGCCTCGCAGACTGATGCGACAGCAGACCGGACCGAACACGATCCCCCAGTAAGCACTGGCGGAGGGCCTCCTGTCTCGCCCGTTTTCTAAAGCGATCGAAAAAATCTCGCGAGTCGTACTGTCGCACTGGCTCTCTGGACCGTCCCCAAAAAGAGCGTTATCAAGCGTTCACTAGATACTAATCGGCGTTTAACCAAAGCAGGTTACTTTCAACGAGCTCAATCCCAAAAGTGAACCAAGACATTGAGAGAAGAAACACATTGAGGTCGCGTTGGAATCGCCAGCGTACGGCTATCGCAGAAACGCCCACTATTTACAGCATCATGATTTTAGATAAACGCGAACACATGCTGCTGATGAGAATCCAGAGCGCCTAAATCCAATTCAGGAGAAGTCGCATGAAAAGAATAGCCGCACTAGTGTGGCTCGTCGCAAGCCTTTCACTTACAACCTACGCACAATCTCCCAACGCGTCTCTGGGCGGGCGCGTCACCGATGTCAGCAAGGCGGTCATCGTTAACGCGCGCATTCACGCCATCAACGTGGGCACGAACATCCTCTATGAAGGTGCTACTAATTCCGCTGGCGAATACTACATTCCAAATCTGTTGCCCGGAACGTATCGCATCGAGGCACAGAAAACCAGCTTCAGCCCGGTCATTAAGCCGGATGTTGTCCTGCACGTTCAGGAGGAAGTGGAACTCAACTTCGAGCTGGGGATCGGGTCGGCGTCGCAAAGAATTGGCCAGAGATCGGATGTCTGTACGTTCACACCACTGACTATCCGATGCACATGTGGGCTCCAAG
>DASYJM010000036.1:0-11407 GCA_035996445.1 Candidatus Acidiferrum sp.
AACTCCACCGCAACTATCCTGATTATAGTTCGCTCCAATCCCGAAGTGGGATCTTTACATCCGGAAGCCTGCGTCGGTAAAGGACGGCACGTTAACCCAATCAACGTTACGAGAGCCCACAAACGGTCGTTCCAATGGAAAGTTATATTCTCTCTAAAGTAGCGCTGCAAGCCACCACACTGGATTCGCAATTCTGGGCCGCGGCGTAAAGAGTAAGCAACTCACACATACGTTGCGTCCATCGCGGAAGATCCGCCGCGCCGCCAAAGGAGACGATTAACGCGATAATGTTTTTGGTCGATGCCGTAACCATGGTGCGTTCCGAATCACTCGTCGCGCTGCCGTGCGGGCCAGTTGCATCGGCGAACAGTGGAAGGCCTTCCAGATTTAAATCGTACTTTCCAATTCCCTTGTACGTCTCTCCAGCACGACCGGCGCGAAACACGATATCCCCATTCACTCCCGTCAAATCATAAAGCCCGACCGGAAGGCGGCTTTCCACGGAAACGAGGTTAATAACGTCCACCACCGCATTAATCCGCGGCAAACCTTTGTTGGCGATCACGCGCCGCAGCAAAGCTTCCGCCGAGCCGCGGTAACGCGCGGGATCTTTTCCCAGCGCCTTGTAGGCTGCGCGCGTGGATAGTACTGGCGCGGATTCCAGAACCGCGCGCGGTTCTGGCAATCGCAATATCTCGTCCTCACGTGATTTCAATTCTTCACCGAGCCCAGCCGGCGTGTCCTGCGCCTGCACCTCGGCAGTAACACAGCCCAGCGCCACGCGCGCACACTTTTTCTTCAATGCATCATCAAGCGACACGCGCGGAATCGTCATTTGCAAAGTATCGCATAGGCTGGTCCAGTGACGGAGAGCACGTGAATTGACATTCTGGTGAGCCCACGTGCCTCGAATCATTCGGAAAAGAACAGCCTTGAATGCGAGCAGTCAAGATTCTTGACATCCAAGGCGCCTAACAACCATGCTTCTTTCCCTATGAGCCTCGATGAAAAACCAGCGACACACGATATCTCTCGACGTAATTTTTTGTTCTCGAGCGCCGCCGCTTCAGCGATTTCAGTCGCCGTACCGTCAGGAGCGACAGCCTATGTGCAGACCCCCGCGAGCTTTTCTACCTTGCAGCCGCTGGGTGACCGCGTGCATCCCATCACGCCGGATGAGTTCCATGGGCGCCTGCTGCGCGGGCAGGAACTGATGGGCCAACTGAATCCGAAATTCGATGCGCTGTTCATCGGCCCAGGCAC
Source organism: Candidatus Acidiferrum sp. (assembly GCA_035996445.1). GTDB lineage: Bacteria > Acidobacteriota > Terriglobia > Acidiferrales > UBA7541 > Acidiferrum. The sequence goes on from DASYJM010000036.1 coordinate 1,264, forward strand.
GTCGCTTTACTATTTCACAGGCATTCGCTGGCATTTGAGCGAGAGACTTCTGGCCTTGATTGTGCCGCGCTCAGGCCAGCCGATTCTCGTCTCCCCCGCGTTTGAAGAGTCACGCATGCGCGAGTCTTTGCGCTATCTGACGGAAGTACGTGTCTGGCAGGAAGACGAGAGTCCCACCAAAATTATAGCGGGCGCACTCGTGGACAGAGGGATGCGCTCTGGCCGTGTGGGCATTGAAGAGACGCTTCCCTTCACCTTTTATGATCATTTCCGCGCAAGCGCGCCCGGGTATGAAACGGTTTCCGCCGACCCTGTGACTATTGGCTGCCGGGGGCAAAAATCGGCGCACGAACTGGAACTGATGCGTCTAGCGTGCACTGCTACTTGCGAGGTTTATCGCGAGGTTTTTGCCAATCTCAACGACGGGATGTCCGAAAAAACGATCGGGGATCTGGTCATGGCAGGATTTGCAAAAATGAATCTGCACGGCGAGGCACTGGTTTTGTTGGGCGCTGCGGCGGCGTTGCCGCATGGCAGCAAGCAGCCGCAAAAGCTGAAGGAGGGAGAGGTGGTGCTCATCGACGGCGGCTGCAGCGTGGACGGCTATCAGTCCGACATTACTCGCACGGGCGTGCTTGGAAAACCGTCCGCTAAAATTCAGACGGTATTTGAGCTTGTTCGTAAGGCGCAAGACGCTGCGCTGGATGCTGCCCATGCAAAAAAGCTCTCGGGCTCGGTGGACGACGCCGCTCGCGCAGTGATCACCAAGGGAGGCTATGGGCCCGGATACAAATACTTTACCCATCGGCTGGGTCACGGCATCGGGTTGGATGGCCACGAGCATCCGTATCTGGTGCGCGGCAGCACCACAGTGCTTGAACCTGGGATGACTTTTTCCAATGAGCCGGGCATTTACATCCCCGGCGAATTCGGTTTGCGCTGCGAAGACGATATGGTCATTTCAGCCGAAGGCCCGGCGCAACTGTTGAGTCCGCGATTTCAAGTGGCACTTGAAAACCCGTTGGGCTAATGGTGGGGGCCAAGACGCTCATTGCTGATTGCAGAAGCCGCTAAAACAATGGCGATTTAATGGTAGGCCCGTGGGGACTCGAACCCCAGACCTCGTCCGTGTCAAGGACGCGCTCTAACCAACTGAGCTACGGGCCTGAATTGGGATTAGATTAGCACGAGAAGCGCACGGTAATGGAGCGATGCGCAGAGACGGTTTTGGAACAACGATTCGCGTTTTTGGAAGACAGGGTCCGACTGATACTGCAACCGGCGGACTCGGATAACCAGTGGACAAAAAAATAGGGCGGCTCCGTCAGGAGCGCGCCCTAATTAGCCGCATGTTACGGCCAAATCTAAACGGCGGCTCTACCGCGGAAGAAGTGGAACAGAATTGAGATTACAGCAAGAATCAGCAGAATGTGGATTAATCCACTGGTGACGTGAAAAGCAGTGAAACCCAACAGCCACAATACCAAGAGAACCCCGGCGATAATCGCTAGCATTTAACTCACCTCACTCTGAATTTCAAAGGCACGCAATGGTCCATGCGGTGCGATTAACACTTTTAGCATCGGGGGTACAAACAGTCGATAAGGCGCAATGCTTAAAGGAAGGTCGAAATTACTGTAGAAGGGGTAGGTATTTGCCCCGGGCTAAGTGCTTTATTTCTGTTTCGCAGTACTCTTTTTAGATTTTTTTTTGCTGAACGTTGTTCGCGCGCTGGCGATCATTTTGTCCATATCGTCGCTTGCTTTGGAGAACACCGCATCCACTCCGGCGGCGCGGGCCGCGCGATCTACTTCGGGTCCGCCGTGGGCCGTCAGAATGAAAATGGGCGTAGACGGCGAGGTGGACTTCAGCGTTTCAGCGGCTTCCAGCCCGTTCATGATGGGCATGGACAAATCCAGCACGATCAAGTCGGGCGCCAATTGGTCAGCCTTGTCAATAGCGTCCATCCCGTTCACAGCTTCGCCCACCACGCTGAATCCCGGCTCCGCTTCAAACAAGGCGCGAACCGCGATGCGCATACTATCGGAATCATCGACGATCAGCACGGTCGGCATGGGTTTGGTCGAGATTTCGAGAGTTGCGTACCGTTTTGAGAATAGCAAAACGCCATCATACCTGTTAGATGACACCTTATCCTTTTTTGTTGGACGCAATGTAGGTCAAACACTTATAAATTAAACATACGGTATTCCCTGCATACGCGGATTAGGTACTAGTTCGGCATCGCAACGTCCAGGCCGAATTCCTTATGCGTAGCGATCAAAGCCTTCCGGACCGCCTGATCTTCCACGACGAAGGAGATATTGCTTTCCGAAGAACCCTGCGCGATGGCAATCACGTTGACGTTTTCCCGCCCCATGGCGGCGAAGGTACGTCCCGCCACGCCTGGTGTGCCGCGCATGTTTTCTCCAACCACCGCCACAATGGCGATGTTATTGACCACTGTGACGTGCTCAACGGTGTGATGCGCCAGGTCATGCGCAAACTCCCTACGTAAGGCCTCCACCGTCCGGGAAGCATCGCTGGTCGAGACGATAAAGCAAATGTCGTTCTGCGAAGACGACTGTGAAATCAGCAGGACGTTAGCACGCAAGTCCGCAGTGGTTGAGAATGTGCGGCCCACTACGTCCGGCAATCCCACAATGCCTGGCCCGCCAACGGCGATTAACGTGACATCGCGAATAGCGGTCAAGGCTTTCACGCCGCCACCGATGCTGCGGCCTTCAGGAGTAATCTTCGTGCCGGGGCGTTCGGGAGCAAAGCTATTGCGAATCCAGACAGTTATTCCGGCCTGCATCACGGGATTGAGGGTCTTAGGGTGCAGCACTTTTGCGCCAAAATAAGCGAGCTCCGCGGCTTCGCGGTAGGAGATAACTGGAATCGTGCGGGCCTCTGGTACTAGCCTGGGGTCCGCCGTCAGCACACCATCCACGTCTGTCCAGATCACCACTTCGCTGGCGTCCAAGGCTGCGCCCAGAATCGTGGCGGAATAATCAGATCCGCCGCGCCCCAGGGTGGTCAACTTTCCATCGGTGGTGGCGCCAATAAAACCAGTTACCACCGGCACGATGCCCTGCGTCAGTAAAGGACGTAATCGCGCTTGCGCTTTCTTGCGCGTCAGATCCATGTGCGGCTCTGCGCCGCCGTGAAAAGCGTCTGTCACGATCAGCTCAGTCGCATCTACGGATTCACAGCGCCAACCGAGGCTTGCTACCGCGGCGGCTACGATCGGCGCGGACAAGCGCTCGCCCAGGCTGGAAATTTCATCCAGGGTACGCGGCGTCAGTTCGCGCAAGAGCGCAGTGCCGTCGCAGAGGCGCTTGGCTTCGGTCAGCACGCCATCGAGCTTGAGCATCACGTGCTGGCGCGCTGGGGGTTCCTGGATCAACGTTTCGAGCGCTGCTGCGTGTTGACTGCGCAAAACATTGGTAAGATTCCCGCCTTCGCTCGAATCACCTGTGGCTGCTTTACGCGCGGCCTCGATGAGGCGATTGGTAACGCCGCTCATGGCTGACACCACCACGACGCAAGGGTTCTCCTTGGCAGCTTTGGCTACGATTTGCGCGGTGCGTGCAATACACGTCGCGTCACCAACCGATGTGCCGCCAAATTTCATAACCTGCAGTGCTGAATTCATTGCTTCAACGCCTCACCTTGGGTAAGTGTGTTTCACTGTGGACGCCGTTCCGGCTATGGCGTCTAATTTTCCTGCCTCATCCCGTACTTTATTGAAGTATACGAGAATCGCGTAGCACCCCAACCGAAAGCACGCGTCCGGTTGAGGCACCAGCAACCGGATGCTATCCTGCCTGTTATGGCGGACCCTGCTGTTTCCCCCCCGGAAATTGCGCAAATACAGCCTCTGGACCACTCCCGGCGCCAGTTGGAGGCGCTGCTAGAAGTGAGTGAGGCCATCGCGCAGCAGCGCGATTTGAACGCGCTTTTTCACGAGCTCTCCGAACGGCTTCACTGGGTGGTGGAGTTCGATTTCCTGACACTGGTGCTGCATGACCCTGTCCGCAACGTCATGCGGCTGCATATTCTGGAAACGCGCATTCCCACCGACAAAGTAGCGGGTAAGGAAATGCCCATTGAAGGGCATCCTGCCGGATGGGTGTGGCAGTCCCAGCAGCCCTTCGTAGTGAGCGACGAAGACACCCGCTACCCGGTATTCCTGCAGCAGTTGCGCGAGGCGGGGGTACATTCCATCGCCATGGTTCCCTTGACCACCGCGCAGCGGCGACTGGGAGCGATGGGATTCGGAACGCTGCTGCCGCAGAAAATAACCGATACCGAATTGGCGTTCATGCAGCGTGTGGCTAGCCAGGTAGCCGTAGCTGTCGACAACGCATTGAACCTGGAGACCTCGCAAGCTTATCAAGCGCAATTGGCGGAGGAACGCGACAGCCTGCGCGTGCTGCTGGAAGTGAACAATGTGCTGGTCAGCAGCCGCGAATTGCCAGAGCTTTTTCGCGGAATTGTTTCAACGCTGGAGCGTGTAATCCATCACGATTACACCAGCTTGGCGCTGCTGGATCCGTTCACCGGCCTGCTAAAGATTTATGCTCTGGACTTTCCCGGGCGCCAGGAACTGCTCAAGCCGGAAGTCACCGTCCTGCGCGATATGTCTCCATCCGGCGATGCTATCGCCACCGGCAAGTCGCTGTGCGTCCGCGGAGCTGAACTGGATCGCTATCCTAGCGAAGTGATGCAGATTCTTCGCAAAGACGGTATACAAACGATTTGCTGCATCCCGCTAATCACACAGGGTCGCACCTTTGGCACGCTGAACGTCGCTAGCCGCCGTATGGAAGCTTTTCCTGAGCGCGAAATTTCACTCCTTCAACAAGTGGGCGCGCAAATCGCCATCGCGGTGGAAAATGCGCTGGCGTTCAAGGAGATTGACGCTTTAAAAGATAAGTTGGCGGAGGAAAAGCTCTATCTGGAAGAAGAAATTCGCAGCGAATTTAATTTCGAGGAAATTATTGGCGATGCTCCATCGCTAAAGCGTGCCCTGGCGCAAGTGGAAGTGGTTGCTCCCACTGATACCGCGGCGCTAATTCTGGGGGAAACCGGCACTGGTAAGGAGTTGATCGCGCGCGCCATACACAATCTGAGCCCGCGCCGCCAGCGCACCTTCGTCAAAATTAATTGTGCCGCAATTCCCAGCGGGCTGTTGGAGTCCGAGCTTTTTGGACACGAGCGCGGCGCCTTTACCGGGGCGCTAAATCAGAAAATCGGCCGTTTTGAGCTGGCCGACCACGGCACGTTGTTTCTCGATGAAGTAGGCGACCTGCCGATGGAGCTTCAGCCCAAGCTGCTCCGTGTTTTGCAGGAACATGAATTCGAGCGGCTGGGAAGCAACCGCACTATAAAGGTAGATGTACGGGTGGTCGCGGCCACGAATCAGGATCTGGCCAAACAAGTTGCCGACCGGACTTTTCGCAGCGATCTTTATTATCGCTTGAATGTTTTTCCCATCCAGATACCGGCTTTGAGAGAGCGCCGCGAAGATGTACCGCTGCTGGTGCGCTATTTTGTTCAAAAATTCAGCCGCAGGCTAAACAAGATTGTCGAGTATGTCCCTGCGGAAGCCATGACCGCGCTCGCAAATTATTCCTGGCCGGGAAATGTACGCGAGCTTGAGAATTTTGTTGAGCGCGCCGTGTTGCTTTCACCCGGCAAGGAATTGCGCGTGCCGGTTTCCGAGCTGTTATCCGAGCCGGGGTTGCCTGTGGAAGCGCGTTCGTCTCATCGTGGAGCTGCTGCCCGAATCGATGACAACAGCGACGAGCCGCCGGCTTCCAGTTCAATATCCACACTCGAACAAGCGGAACGCGAGCATATCCTCCGAGCCCTGCAGCAAACGCAATGGCGCATCGGCGGCCCCAGAGGAGCGGCCGCTCTTCTGGCCATGAAGCGTACAACGCTGCAGGCACGCATGAGAAAATTAAACATTCGTCGTCCGGTATAAATATTTTTTGACAGGAAGTTTGTGGGGCACACGACAATAGCGGAACCGCAGGCTACAATCGTGCAGCTATGGGAAGGTTACGGCACTACGCTCGTGACTTACGGGAGACCTTGAAATTATGAAGCGCGCCTTAATCACCGGCATTACCGGTCAGGACGGCTCCTATCTCGCCGAGCTGTTGCTTTCAAAAGGTTACGAAGTGCACGGCATTATCCGGCGCTCCAGCACCTTCAATACCCAGCGTATCGATCATATCTATCAAGATCCCAACGATCCTAAAGCGCGCTTGTTTTTGCATCATGGGGATTTGTCCAGCACCGAGTGGATTTTGAGCCTGATTTACAGCCTCGCTCCGGATGAGCTTTATCATCTTGCGGCACAGAGTCACGTGCGCGTTAGCTTCGATGTTCCTGAATACACCGGCGATGTCACCGGGCTGGGCACCATGCGATTGCTCGAAGCGGTGCGCCGCAGCGGATGCAAGACGCGTTTCTATCAGGCCTCCAGCTCCGAAATGTTTGGTTCGGCGCCCGCTCCGCAAAACGAAAACACCGTGTTTAAGCCCCGCAGCCCCTACGCCGCGGCGAAGGTCTACGCCTATTGGATGACCAAAATTTATCGCGAAGGCTACGGCATGCACGCTGCTAATGGCATCCTCTTTAATCACGAGAGTCCTCGCCGCGGCGAAACTTTCGTTACTCGAAAAATCACACGCGGGGTCGCCAATATTCTGGCCGGCAAAGAAAATACTTTGTATCTCGGCAATCTCGAATCGCGGCGCGACTGGGGTTATGCGCCTGAATATGTGGAAGCGATGTGGCAGGTGGTGCAGCAGGATACTGCAGATGACTTTGTAATTGGCACTGGCGAAGCGCACTCGGTGAAAGAATTTGTGGAAGAAGCTTTCTCCTATGCCGGGCTGGAGTGGCAAAAGCACGTGAAGATTTCCGACCGTTATTTTCGTCCATTGGAAGTCGATACTCTGATTGCCGATACCACGAAATTCCGTGCTGCACTCGGCTGGCAAGCGCGGATTAAATTCCATGACTTGGTGGCCATCATGGTGGATGCCGACGTCGAAGCTGTGGGTTTGAAATCGCCGGGCCGTGGCAAAGCTATTCTTGAAGAGAAGATCGGGTCGTGGAACCGCTGGCACAATTCCGTGACTCGGGTGACTCAAGCGGTGCAAGGTCAGGCGTCACACTAGAAACTCCGTTTCAATCGTTTACAAATCACCGGCAATTGAGGGCGCATGGGCTTTTGGGAAACTCGTCGCGTTGTAGTTACAGGCGGTCATGGCTTTCTAGGTTCCTTCGTAGTGGATAAACTGCGCGCCGCGGGCGCCAAAGAAGTGGTAGTTGCACGCAGCGATAAACACGATCTGCGGGTCCAAACCGAAGCTCTTCGGCTATATACCGACACTCGCCCCGATATTGTGATTCATCTTGCCGCTGTCGTTGGGGGCATTGGCGCCAACCGCAAGAATCCTGGCCGCTTTTTTCATGACAACGCGATCATGGGGTTGAATGTGATCGAGGCCGCGCGCATAACCGGTATCGAGAAATTCGTGTGTGCCGGAACGATCTGCTCTTATCCAAAATTTACTCCCGTGCCTTTTCGCGAAGAAGATTTCTGGAATGGATATCCGGAAGAGACCAACGCTCCCTACGGTCTGGCCAAAAAAATGCTTCTCGTGCAATTGCAGGCTTACCGGGAACAATATGGCTTTAACGGTATTTATCTGACTCCCGTAAATTTGTACGGTCCGCGCGACAATTTTGATCTGGAAAGCTCGCATGTCATTCCCGCTTTGATACGCAAATGCATCGAAGCAAAACAAACCGGCGCTCCTGAAATTGTGGCTTGGGGAACAGGTAACGCCACGCGCGAATTTTTATACGTGGAAGATGCTGCGGAGGCCATCGTGCTAGCCGCTGAAAAATATTCGAAACCAGACCTCGTCAATTTGGGGTCGGGCGAAGAAATCAGCGTGCGCGATTTGATGGAGATGATTCGCGCCATGGTAGGCGCCACCGGTGCGGTGCGATGGGACCACACTAAGCCTGACGGCCAGCCGCGACGCTCGCTGGATACCTCGCGAGCGGCGCGCGAGTTTGGCTGGCGCGCAAAAACTTCCTTGCCTGCCGGACTGAAAAAAACCATTGAGTGGTTTGCCGCGAGCCGCTCAGCCACGGCCTCCTGAGCCCGGCTTAAAATATTATTTCGCCGCTGAATATCCCGCAAGCGATTCGCTCCGTCGAGGTTTACTCATTCCCATGCCATCAGCTCCTCGAACATGGAGCGCTATAGTCAAAGATGCGACAAAATTATTGAGAGCGAGTTAAAATCGATTCCTCGGGCCGGTGCGATCGGAGCGTTTCGCCGCGTGTCGAGGGTAGTAAAGAATATTCCGAAGTTTCGCGGTATCTGGCAGCGTTTAGCTTTGAAAAGCCTCTACCATCTGACCGGGCCTGACTGGCCCCCGGTGGTCGTAGATCAGGAGAACAAGTGGGTCATTCGCGGAACCTCGTGGCGGCCTAGAGCTCTTCGACGATGATCATTCTTGTTACCGGCAGCAGCGGTCTGATAGGTTCGGAAGCGGTGGAACATTTTGACCGTGAAGGTCACCAGGTAATCGGCATTGATAACAACATGCGGCGCGAGTTCTTCGGTCCGCCCGGTGATACTCTCTGGAATCTCGAACGCTTAAAGAAAGCTACAAGGCATTTCTCTCACTCATCCCTCGACATCCGTGATCGCTCTGGCCTCGACAGTTTATTCCGACGACACCATTTTAATTTGATTGTTCATTGCGCGGCACAACCCTCCCACGACAAGGCCAGCGAAATCCCGCTGCTGGATTTCGAGGTAAATGCTCTGGGGACCATGAATCTTCTGGAAGCCACTCGTCAGCATGCTTCGAAAGCTGTTTTCGTATTCTTGAGCACAAATAAAGTTTACGGCGATGCTCCCAACGAAATTCCTTTAACGGAACTGGATACACGCTACGACTACGCGAGGCCGGAAGATTTCGGCGGCGTGGATGAAACCTGCCGCATTGACCGAACCCTTCATTCGTTATTCGGGGCTTCCAAAGCCGCGGCGGATTTGGCGGCGCAGGAATATGGCCGCTACTTTGGATTAAATGTTGGCGTCTTCCGGGGCGGATGCTTTACCGGTCCCTCGCATTCTGGAGTGGAGCTGCATGGCTTTCTGTCTTACCTGGTCAAAGCCACTGTTACTGGAAAGAAGTATTCCGTTTTTGGCTATGAAGGAAAACAGGTTCGCGACAATATTCACAGCCACGACGTGATTCGCGCCGTCGAAGAGTTCGCCGCCAATCCGCGTCCGGGCGAGGTTTACAACATGGGCGGCGGCCGCGAAAACAGCGTCTCCATGCTGGAAGCGATTTCAAAAATTGAGAAATTAGCCGGCCGCCACCTGGACTGGCACTACATCGAAAAGCCCCGCCGCGGCGATCATATCTGCTACATCTCCAATCTTGGTAAATTCAAAAAGCATTACCCTAACTGGCGGCTGACACACAAACTTGATGCGATACTGGAAGAGCTGGTCACGAGGGAACAAGCGCGGCAGCAACGCGTCTCCGCATAGTAATGAACCGATTCCATGCTCACCTTATTTACGACCGCCAAACCCTTTGAGGGACACAGCGGTGTCATTCAACGCAACGCGCTCAAAAGTTGGAAACTGCAGCATCCGGAGATCGAGATTATTCTCTTTGGCGAGGATGCCGGCGGCGCGGAGATTGCAAAGGAACTTGGCTTTCCTCACGAACCGTTTGTGGAACGCAACAAGCTTGGCACCAAGCGACTTGATTATATTTTCCGTCGCGCACAAGAATTGGCCGGGAAGGATTTAGTTTGCTACTGCAATCGCGACATTATTCTTTTGCCAGAGTTTTGCTTGGCTCTAAAACGCGTAGCGGATGCAGACGCGCAATTCCTGATTGTGGGGCGTCGCTGGGATACTGATATCACCGAAGCGATTGATTTCGATGCCGGTCCTGGACGCCGCACTGTGCAAGAATCGGCGTTGATGTTGTAGATGGTCTACGTGGGATTGAACTACGTTAAGGCTTCAGCAGGCAACGGCCACCTCAGTCACGCAAGATGAACTGTCGTACAC
>DASYJM010000037.1:0-20761 GCA_035996445.1 Candidatus Acidiferrum sp.
CGCCGCGTGCTGATCGCGACTCCGTCTGGCGCGCAGATTCCCATCGAACAGGTCGTGCATATTTCATTTTCCCGCGGACCGGCCATGCTCCGTGACGAGGACGGAGCATTGACCGGATACGTGTACATCGACCTCAACTCAAAGGACTACGGCGGATTCGTGAAAGCGGCGAACGACGTCTTCCGCCAAAAGCTCCACCTGCAGCCAGGACACACCTACAAGTGGGCCGGAGAATACGAATTCGAACAACGGGCCAAAGAGCGGCTCAAGATTATTCTTCCTGTCGTGTTCTTCGTCATCTTCGTGCTCCTCTATATGGTGTTTCACTCCGTCGCGGAATCCGTCGTGCTTATCTTCCCGACGATTTACGCGCTCACCGGCGGCCTCATCCTGCAAAAACTCCTCGGCTACAACTTCAGCGTGGCGGTGTGGGTCGGCTACATCGCCCTATTCGGCATCGCTGTTGAGACGGGTGTGGTTATGGTCGTGTACTTGCACGAAGCACTAAACCGCCGCCTCGCATCCGGAGAACCGCTCAAGCACGAAGACATCGAAGCCGCCGTGATCGAAGGTGCGGTCCATCGTTTGCGGCCGAAACTGATGACCGTGTGCGTCGTTCTGGCGAGCCTCATTCCCATTCTGTGGGAAACCGGCGTTGGATCCGACGTAATGAAACCCATCGCCACCCCAATCGTCGGCGGCATGATTACTTCGACCATTCATGTGCTGATCCTCATCCCGGTCTTCTTCGCTGTGATGAAGGAGCGTGAGCTTCGCGCCGGGGCCCTGACTATCAAGAAAGGCGCCGAATAGAACTACCGTTTTAGGCGATTGGACTCAAAATGAACCATATGATGCAGCACGATCACCAGCACATGACCAAATCACAGACGGGCCACGATACGTCAGTCATGCACGCGAGCCACGACCGTCACGCCGGGCACTCCGTTGCAATGTTTCGCGACAAATTCTGGCTTAGTTTTATCCTCACCGTTCCCGTTCTTTTCTGGTCAACCGACGTTCAACGCTGGTTTGGTTACACAGCGCCTTCCTTCCCTGGCTCCAGGTTTATCCCCGCCATCCTCGGGACAGTCGTCTTCTTTTATGGCGGACTTGTCTTCATCCGCGGGGCATGGGGCGAACTTGCCGATCACAAGCCCGGCATGATGACTCTCATCAGCATGGGGATCATCGTCGCATTTGGAACTTCGCTGGCTGGAACATCCGGGCTATTCGAGCTTGAGGTTTGGTGGGAACTCGCATCACTGATTACGATCATGATCCTTGGTCACTGGCTCGAAATGCGAGCTGTTTTCCAGTCGCGCGGGGCGCTCAACGCACTTGCCGCCCTGCTCCCGGATACCGCCGAGCGCGTACGGGGTGCCGATACGGAAAAGGTCCCACTTTCTGAACTGCGTGTTGGCGACATCGTTCTGGTCCGGCCTGGGACCCGCGTTCCGGCAGATGGCGTTGTCGTTGAAGGTATCGCCGATGTAGACGAGTCCATGATTACCGGCGAATCGAAAGCGGTATCAAAGGAACCGGGTGCGACAGTAATCGCGGGCACGGTTGCCAGTGGTGGAAGCCTTCGCGTTCGCGTTAGCGCAGTCGGCGACCAAACCGCCCTTTCCGGCATTGTACGGCTGGTTGCCGCCGCCCAGGTCTCCGCTTCTCGCGCGCAAGCCCTTGCTGATCGTGCAGCAGCGCTCCTTTTTTACATCGCCGTTGTGTCTGGTGGAATTACGTTCGCCTATTGGTGGTTTTCGGGGGACAAAGAACACGCTCTCATTCGGACGGCAACGGTTCTCATCATCGCTTGCCCACATGCTTTGGGACTGGCGATTCCGCTTGTAATCGCAATCTCTACATCACTGGGGGCACAAAACGGCCTTCTCGTTAAGGACAGACTCGCCCTCGAACGCAGCCGCGCTTTGGACATGGTCATATTCGACAAAACTGGAACCTTAACACGCGGTTCTCCCGTCGTGTCGGGAGTCGCAGCCGCACCTGATGTTACCGAAGACGATTTGATCGCGGTTACTGCAGCTGTCGAGTCCAATTCCGAACATCCACTCGCAAAAGCAATCGTCGCCGAAGCCAAACGTAGAGGTGTGGTCCCATTGTTAGCCACGAATTTCGAAGCGCTGTCCGGTCGAGGAGCGAAGGCGTTGGTGGACGGGAAGACTATCGAAATTGGCGGCCCGCGATTGCTCAACGAAGCCAAGATAACCGTACCTCTAGAAGTGGAAAAACTGACAGCCGCATGGGCGTCCGACGGAAAGACCGTTCTCTATGTCATCACCCAAGGCAGATTGCTCGGAGCGTTCGCCGTTGAAGACCAGATTCGATCCGAATCCGGTGAAGCTGTCGCAGAACTTCACCAACTTGGTATCCGGGTCGCGATGATCACAGGAGATTCGAGGGCGGTTGCCGATTCGGTTGCCAAGCGTATCGGAATTGATGAGGTCGCGGCGGAGGTTCTCCCCGCCGATAAGGCTTCCGCTGTACAACGCTTTCAGGCGGGCGGCAAGAAGGTCGCGATGGTTGGCGACGGTGTGAACGACGCACCAGCTTTGGCGACTGCAGACGTAGGAATCGCAATAGGAGCGGGAACCGACGTAGCAATTGAATCCGCTGGAATCGTACTGGTGCGTAGTGATCCTCGTGATGTTGTCAGGGCAATCGAGCTTTCACGCGCGGCCTACAGGAAGATGATCCAAAATCTCGTTTGGGCGACCGCATACAATCTGGTCGCGATCCCGGTCGCCGCAGGTCTTTTCGTTCGTTCGGGATTCGATCTTCCTATGAGTGTGGGGGCAGTTGCGATGAGCCTCTCCACACTTATTGTGGCCGCGAACGCGCAATTACTTCGCCGCCTTAAGTTGCAGCGCGCGACTCACTAATTGCATGATCGAGGCGCGCGTAATGCGGATAATACTATGCGTATGGCATCATAAAGCCCCTGGCAAGGGCGCGGTCAGTGGTTTGAAGTCGACCCAGGCCCACCATCATCAGTAAATACGCGGTTATTCCCACTTCTTCCCTTTTCGGGGACTTCGGGCCAGACGGCTCCTACGATTGCCCCCGAGTGATCTACTTCCAGTGGAAATGCACGTCGAGACCTAAGAGCAGGAGCCCCACGGGGACTACTAAGTTTAAAAGGACGACGATGGCGACAATCCCAAGCGACCCGTGTTCCACTGTTCTTTCGAGCCATCACCTACCTTCATTCGACCTGCAAACTCTGCGCAGTATATGTCATCGCCCTGGAGTTGAAGATGACTGTGAGTGAAAACCATCCTTGCAATGCTCCTCCGCCACCGCGATGTCATTTGCTTGCCTTTTTGGAGGCGGAATAGCTCCCAATCTATCATTTTAGAGAGGCGCCGCCTCGAAGATGATGGCTTTATCGGCGTCGCTCAGAATTGTGCACCATAAGGGCGCTTTGGCCAGACTGGGAGCGAGGTGTCTTGATGATTTTCATGACACAATGTTATGATGATGTCACATGGAGCACACTATGACAGTGAATGCGGAAACCCGACAGCGTGTCAATGAGAACGGTCGTGTCGTCATACCAGCCTCTTTTCGCAAGGCGCTAGGAATCAATATCGGCGACGAAGTTGTCTTGCGCATGGAAGATGACGAATTGAAGATCACGACGCTGAAACGCCGCGTCGAGCGAGCTCAACGCCTTGTCCGGAAGCATGTGAAGCGAGGTACGTCCCTCGTCGATGACTTGATTGCCGAGCGGCGCAAGGCGGCTCGGAATGAATAAGATCGTGCTCGACGCTTCCGCTCTGCTTGCCGTGCTGAATCGTGAACCAGGCGCCGACAGGCTTACTCCCGAGGTGTTGAGCACGGCCACCAGCAGCACCGTCAATCTCGCCGAAGTACAAGGCAAACTTGTAAGTCTGGGGCTGGCCCCAGGCGATGCGTGGGAGGCAACACTCAGCCCCATTCGGGAGGCCACGGCTTTTACTGCTGAGCACGCGGAGGCTGCTGGAAATCTGATTACCAAAACTCGCCCACTGGGCTTGTCATTAGGAGACCGAGCCTGTCTAGCCCTTGGAATTTTCCTGAGAGCTCCCGTGTATACGGCTGACAAATCATGGAAGAAGCTCAAATTGGGCGTACCGATCCATCTAATCCGTTAGCGACGCTGCCGTATTGAGGCCGAACACGCGGCCGGGCGGCGGCTAATCAGCTGGGTTACTTCCGGGTACGCCCTTAGAACGTCAGTCAACAAGAGTCAATAAGAGCATCCGCAACCAAGAAAACCTCGCGGACCAAACATCGCGATCGTGGACCTCGGCAATTCACGATGGATTGTCGGTCGGCTGTACGTCGATCGAGTCACGGCGGCGATCACTATAGCGAGAACCGCTTCATTGAAGCGCGAATCTGGGCAGCGCGGTGCAAAATCGTACAGAGTACCCCAGCATTCTCGCTAGCAAATACGCGGCTATCCTGTCCGTTTAGGGACCTTCTTAAAACATCTTTTGTCAACCGTTTGACACTTCACGATTAGCCGGATCTCATCGCGGCGCTGCGGGAAGGGATCAGGCGCGAGGCCACGGCTGCGCTGGCTACGGCTAGGGCGGCGCAGAGCAGCATGACCAGGCGGAATGCAAAGACGAATGCATGGGCGATGGCGTCGCGGATGGCCGAGGACGTCTGTGGATCCAGCCCTGCGGGGACTTCGAGACTGGCGAGCCTGATTACGCTGGACTGAATCTGGTGAAGGACGGCGGGGGCGAGATTTAAGCCAGCAAGCGAAAGTTGCAACCTGTAACTGAATGCGCCGACAATGACAATTCCGAAGACGGCCACGGCCAGCACGCCGGCAACGCGGGACACCGCGTTGTTGATGCCGGAGGCGGTGCCGGCCCGCGCCTGATCGACGGAGCTCATGACTACCGTGGTCAGAGGAGCGACGCTGACGGCCATGCCCAAACCGAGAACAAGAAAGGCGGGAAAAAAGGTCGTCCAGTAGCTGCCGCCAACGGACGGCACGGCGAACAAAAGAAAGCTTGCCGTGGCAATCAACGGCCCAACGATAAGCGGAAGCTTCGGACCGAAGCGGGCAACCAAGCTGCCTGACCAGCGGGAAAGAAAGAACAGTAGCAAAATCAGGGGCAAGGCCGCGGCACCGGCAGCGGTGGTGGAATATTTCTGCACCTGGATCAAGTTCATCGGAACAAGGAAAAAGAAAATTCCCAGCGCGGCATAGAGCAAGAGCGTAAGCAAATTCGCGCCACTGAAGCTGCGTGATTTAAACAGCGAAAGCGGAACCATGGGCGAGGCCACACGTTTTTCAACGAACACAAAGGCAATGAGAGCGCCAAAGCCAATGAGCAAACTTCCGAAGACCAGCGGGTGCCTCCAACCAAGATTTGCGGACTCGACAAATCCAAACACGATTCCACCAAGGCCAATCGTGGCGGCCGCAGCGCCGAGCCAATCGGCCTTTTGAGGAGTGGAGCTGCGCGACTCTGGAACGTGCCAGAGAGAAATGGCAATCACTGCCGCGGCGATGGGCACGTTAATGAAGAAAGCCCAGTGCCAGGAAGCATGCTGGATCAACCAACCGCCAAGCACAGGACCGAGAGCCATGGTCATGGCGGTAAATCCCGACCAAGTGCCGATCGCTTGACCTCGAGATTTTTCGTCAAAGGATGCGCTGATAATGGCGAGACTGCTGGGGACGAGAAATGCGGCGCCGACGCCCTGGAAAGAACGCGCGATGATCAACTGCGAAATGTTGGAAGAAAGTCCGCAGGCGATGGAGGCGGCGGCGAATACTACCGTCCCCAACAAAAAAATCGTCCGGCGGCCAAAGGAATCTCCCATCGCGCCGCCTACCAAAAGCAGCGCCGCGAGAAACAACCCGTAGGATTCGACCACCCACTGGACGTCCACCACCGTGGCGTGAAGACTGGATTGCAAAGCAGGCAGAGCTACATTGACGACGGTGCCGTCGATGAAGGCCATGCTGGAACCGAGAATGGTGGCCGCAAGAACCCAAGCCTGCGATTGAGCCTTGCATGGAGCCATAGAACTGACGGACCGGACTACCGCTTCATCGCAGGGCTGCTTCACACAGACTCTCCATTTAGGATTCCGCCCTAATCGCGAGGCGCTCAGTAGCGCACGCTCGTCATTTCACGCCATGAACAATTCTGCGCCAGCAATAATCCCATATCGTTGGGTGTGTCCGCAGCTGAGACTCTGAAGTAAGAGGCTCGCTGATCGTCGCCCGCCCGCCGATCACGTCAGGTAGTAATCTCACCACCAGCCGCAATCCCAATCCAAGTTGTATCCATGGATAGGTCACGAAATTATCTTGAGGGCCTGGCTTTACTAGCTCCTGCGCCAAAACTTGTCCCGTATCAATGCCCGCATCAACTCGATGCACAGAAACACCGCATAATTCTGGCCGGTTTTCAGCTAACGCCCAGTACGCGCCATG
Organism: Candidatus Acidiferrum sp.; assembly: GCA_035996445.1. Taxonomy (GTDB): domain Bacteria; phylum Acidobacteriota; class Terriglobia; order Acidiferrales; family UBA7541; genus Acidiferrum. The sequence goes on from DASYJM010000037.1 coordinate 6,473, forward strand.
CACCCCACGGTAGAGAGGCGTGATACCAGCGTGAATGTTGATGATGGGGCAGCTAAAGTTTTGCAGAAATTCTCTGCTCAGAATTCTCGTCCCGGCTACTACGATGCATGCGGGATTAAGCGTCTTGATTAGGCCCATGGCCTCTTGCGAATTTAAAGAAGAAAACACTTGGCCCGATATGGGCGCGGTACGCATTCCAAATTCGGCTTTGATCTGGGCGAGGCGGCTCGCTGAGAGTTTTTTCAAGAGTGGAACAGCGACGGCTTGAAAAGCAATTTGGCCGGCAACGGTCAGTACTCCCAATTTTCTGATGCGCCGCCGCAGGAATTCCTTCCGGGATTCCCGCTGCTCATAAATAAATTGGCATCCAGGAAATCTTTCATGTAAATAGTTGCAGACAGCTAAAGTCGGCCCTGCCTGAGCGGTACCCAGGATTACGATTGTTTCAGCGGGCATGGGATAACAGTTGCGATGTCTCCCCCATGTTTAGACTTTTCATTCCATGCTTGTTCCTCATCTCAGAAACGAAATCCAGGATTCGCCGCAAAAATGTGATGTTTTCGTTCAGATAGATGCCGAAGTTATGCGGATGCCACCACAGATGATAGATTTTTGCCTTTTGTGCTGCGTCGCGAATACCGCTGGCTATCCTGTGAAACTTCAGACCGTCGAGCGCTGCCAGGCCGCGATTGTGGGGCCGGAGGAACCGGCTGGCAGGCAAATTCACGATGTCACCGTTGTGGTCCAATGTGTAGGTGTTATGTCCCGAGATGTTGGCGTAGGAGTCGAGGAGGCGGTGGGCTCTTGTTACGATACTTTCGCCCTCCATACCGCCTCCGCTATAAAACCAGGCCTTCTCGGTGCCGCGATAGCACTTTATGCCCAACTCAGCGCATATTTTTAAATACGCCGTATTGATTTGATTGCGTGGGAAAACCAGGCTTTGTATTTGCAATCCGAGCGCCTTGGCCGCTTGATTTGCGGCCTGCAGGTCAGCGCGGAATGCCGCTTCAGTCTGCCCTGGCTCAAGACAGTAGTAGTGAGAAAATGTGTGAGAGCCGATCTCCTGCCCTGAACAGCTGCGGACCATCTGAATCAAGGAATGCCCGAAATGGTAGGGGTCCTGTGATTCGTCAGCTCCGACGGCTTGCATATTGGTGTAGGGCGATAGCCTGTCATTTTTGTAACCCGGCTTGATCTGCGGGCATCCCCGAACCATATCCTTTTTGTTGGAAAAAAAAAGAAAGCCTACGGTGGCCCACGTCGCATGTATTTCGTACTCGCGGAACAAATTCAGCATTGCGGGAATCGCTTGCCGCACTCCGAGAATATTGGCATCGTAATCCGAGGTGCCGCGCTGGTATAGGGCTCCCCACATCAGTTCAAAATCCAAGGAGACCACAAAAATTCCCGGCATGGTGCTTATCTTAGCGAAACTTATTTATACCCGCAGTAAGTAACTAGCTCGGCGCACCGACTTTCTAGCAGTGTTGATGCGCTATTTGATGGCGTGAATTTCTGGCTTTGCAAACGCGTTCGCGAATTGGATGGAAATTGTGGCGCCTTTGCGGACATTGTTCACCAGCGCGGGCCTGAAGCAGGCGATGCATGTTCCGGATCTGTGTCGCACGCTAGGATACACGACCCCGGCGGACCCTTGCTCCAACAAGCGTGTAGCCAAGTGTTGTGATGTGCGGTAGCTGCTGGGATCCAGACAATTTCGAAAACGCGGGTCGTTGCGAATGTCGTGGAATCGCCCGCGAAAATCGGCGAGGAAATCGACGTAAGTGAATGTCTCGCTTTCTTGCCAATTGATCTCCTGAAGTTCTTTGCTTCTGTGGTAGGCCACTTCCAGCTCGGACGTGGAGCGGGCGAAGGCCGCGTACCAGGCGCCGCGCTCGGGGCCGTTAAAGCGACTTCCCGCCGGATTGGGATGCGTGAACGCGGCGTTTACAATATGCGAGTAAGAAAGCAGAAAGACCAGTTCCCGCAAAGTAATTCCTGGGAGCTGTCCAGCTTCTCCAAGCAGCCGATCGTTGGTGGCGCCCTCCAGTTCGAATAGAGCGTTCAAGTCTGCGATATCGTCGCTCAGCCGCGTAAGCACACTGTCGTTGGGACCACTTTCCTTGGGGCCGCTATAACGCCAGGGGATCAAGCGGTGGGTATCATTACGAAGGACATCCGAAACGCGGGGAAGCGTGCTATCGGCCGCCACGGCGAGAATCGAGCAGCTGGCGCACCCGCAGCATTGCGGGCAAACCGCCTTTGGTTATGTAGGAGAGTGGAGTGTCGCCAGCAAACATGGGATTTTCGTTGGGGAGCTGCATCCAACGGTCAGCGAGTTTTTTGCTATACAGGATGTTCAGCGCTTTAAAAATACCAGTCAGAATGGAAATCCGTGTCAGCCGGTCCTGGTCAAGCCTGGATCGCACATTCTTTTTCAATTCGTAAAACGCGCCATTGGAGATCCCTCCCAGCAATTGCCGGGCATCTTCATCGCGCAATTCCCACAGCTCGCGGAACTTCAAAAACGCCTTCACCGCCGCAGGGCTCAGGCGCTTCTGCACATCCTTACTGGAAAGATCTGCTGGCTGCCGCCAAGCGATACCAGCAGGCAGTTGGTTAAGCGTCGCCAATAGCCATCTCCTGGCTAATCAGAAAAAGTACTCCATATATGGAATATTATACATCCATTTTTGGATACAAGCGAAGTTAAGTTACTCGATTTGTCCGCACCGTAAATACGGTTATGCGGCGGGCTTTGCTGGCGCCTTGCGCCTGGGAACCTTACCGCCGAGGTCGCTTAAATGCACTATGCACGCGGCGGCCATGTAACGAACGTCATCCTTCGTGTCTTTAAGTGACCCGCCTATTTGGGGGAGCAGCGATTTGTCGCCGCGCTGGGCAAGGGCGTCGAGGGCCGCTGCGCGTACAATCCAACTTTTATCCTCCGTGGCATTAACGAGCGCTTCGGCGCTAACTGGGTTCGGGTCGTGCGCCAGTTTTTTGGCAGCGGCCGCGCGAATCAGAGAAGTATCGCTCGCCGATTTCAGCACTCTCTTCACTACTTCATAGCCAATTCCGGCAAACGGAACAAAGCCTATGCCCTCCTCGAAACCGAGTGCGGCTACTTGCTTGGGATCGCGAAACGGTTTGAGCTGCTCCTTCACGAACCCTTTATTGGTTCGCGCCTTTCCGGTGAGCACATCGTAGTAGACGTCGTAGGCGCGATTATCTTTCAGCAGCAACAAGGAATTCGCGGCCGCCAGCACCACGGCCGGTTCATCATCGTCCAACGCCTTTTCCAATTGCGGGACAGCACGCACGGCGTGCATGACGCCGAGCGCGGTGGCTGCGGCAGAGCGGACATTGTATTTATCATCGCCCAAAGCTTCGATGGCCATGCCTTCGGCTTCGCGATTTGCGGAAAGTAATCCAAGCGCGTTAACCGCCTTGGCGCGCTTATCCGCGCCGTTTTCTTTCACGCCGTCTTGCAAGGTCAGCCAGGCGCGTTCTCGCAGAGTCAAACGCTTCCCTTGCGCCGGCGGAGTTTTTGCGGCTGGAGTAGGCGGCGCAGCTTGCGCTGGCGGCGTTGCAGGCGGGGCCTGCTCCGCTGGAGGAGTCTGTGGAGGAGTCTCCGGCGGAGACTGCTGCGGTGGTGTTGGCGCAGGCTGCTGCGCGGGATCCTGATGCACCCGGGCCCGCTGTCGACCCTGCACGGGTCGCTTTTCGCCCGCCCCCGCGGAGATACTAAATACAATTAAAAGAGAACAACCGCAGGCCGCCAATAGAGGCCCCACCACGGCTTTCTCCCCCTTATGCCGCGCCAGACCGAGCATACACACCGCCTTTAGTGGGGACCGTCGCGAGCGTATTTATCTGATCGCGGCTCTGAAAGCCATACCGTGAAGTCGGTAATACTGGATTGGAGGAAGATTACTCGAGTAAAATCGCCAAGCCCGAAGCGCGTTTTCTTCGCCGGCTCAGTTTTGAATGCCCATCTGCGTCAAAAAATAAGCGTAGTCAAAGGCTTCTTCGTGCAGCCGGTCGTACCGGCCCGACGCGCCGCCATGTCCCGCGGGATTCATGTTGGTTTTGAGGATCAGCGAATTGTGATCGGTGCGCACGGCGCGCATCTTGGCCACATATTTGGCAGGCTCCCAGTACATTACCTGGCTATCGTTGAAGGAAGTACGCACCAGCATGTTGGGATAGATCTTGGCTTCAATGTTGTCGTATGGCGAATAAGAGATCATGTAATCGAATGCCGGTTTCTGTTTGGGATTGCCCCACTCTTCAAATTCAGAGACGGTCAGCGGGAGACTTTCGTCCAGCATGGTGTTGATTACATCCACGAACGGCACGCCCACCAACGCCGCATGAAACAGGTCCGGCCGCATGTTCAGCACCGCGCCCATCAATAAGCCTCCGGCGCTTCGCCCTTCAATTACCAGGCGATCCTTGGAGCCGTAACCTTGCTTCACCAGATATTCCGCGGACGCAATGAAATCCGTGAAGGTATTTTTCTTGTGCATCATGCGGCCGTCGTCGTGCCAGGCCTTGCCCATTTCGCCGCCTCCGCGAATGTGCGCCACGGCGACCACCACACCGCGATCGATCAAGCTGAAACGATCAGAGTTGAACGTGATGTCGAATGGATAGCCATAAGACCCGTAACCGGCTAGATACAAAGGCCCGGTCCCATCCATTTTTGCGCCCTTCAGGTGCACCACCGAGATGGGCACCTTCACGCCATCGGACGCCGGGGCATAAATCTGTTCCACCTGATATTTCGTGCGGTCATATCCCGGCACTTCTTTCTGTTTCAACAAAATGGACTTGCCAGTGGCCATGTCGTATTCAAATACCGAACGCGGCGTAATGAACGACTGGTATCCATAGCGGAATTTACTGGTGTCATATTCGCGGTTTTGCGCTGGGGAACTCGCATAGGCGGGCTCCGGAAATTCAATCTGGCGCGACTTGCCAGTCCCGAGATCAGTTACCTGCATTTGCGGTAGTCCGTTTTCGCGTTCGCTCAACACGTAATAATTTTTGAAGAAGTCGCTATCGTCCAGCATCACGTTAGCGCGATGCGGCACCACTTCCTGCCAGTTCGCGCTTCGCGGATCGCTTACAGGCGCTTTCACCAGGCGGAAATTTCGCCCGGTGTCATTGACGCGGATGTAGAAGAAACTTCCGTTGTGATCGGGATAATATTCAACGTCCTGCTTACGCGGTTCGAGCACTTTGAATTCTGCCGTGGGCTGGTCCGCGGGAATGTAATGAGCTTCACTGGTGGTGTGGCTGCCGGAAAATAAAAAGATGTAAGCCTTACTGCGTGTCTTGCCTGCGTATACGTCAAAGCGTTCATCTTTCTCTTCGTAAATCAGTTTGTCGGATCCGCTGGTTCCAGCAGTGTGGCGGTAAGCCTGATATTGGCGCTTGGTGGTGGCATCTTCGACAGTGTAAAAAATTGTTTTGTTATCGTTGGCCCACACCACCGAGCCGACACGTTCAGCGTGATCGGCAAGCAGTTTGCCGGTGCGCAGATCCTTTACCGCCAGCACATATTGGCGAAAGCCCGTGTTGTCGGTGGTGTACGCCAGTAAATTGCCATCATCGCTGACCGCGAAGGCCCGTACGGACATGAACTTCTGCCCCTTGGCGAGTTCATTCACCTCGAGCAGCACCTCTTCGGCGGCATCCAGACTGCCTTTCTTTCGGCAGTAGATGGGATATTGTTTCCCAGCCTCGGTGCGCGTGTAATAAAAAGAGTTGCCCTCTTTGTAAGGCACCTCCACATCGGTTTCTTTTATGTGCCTCAGCATTTCGTCGTACAACTTTTCCTGCAATCCTTCCGTAGGCTTCATGACCGCATCGGTGTAGGCGTTTTCCGCTTGCAGGTACGCAGCCACCTCGGGATTTTGTTTATCGCGCAGCCAGAAATAATTGTCCACCAACTCGCGGCCGTTGATCTCCGTGGCCTTGGGAACCTTCTTTGCCACCGGCGGCGCCGGCAAGGAAGAAGAATTATCATCCGCCGCCAAAACATAAGAGGAAGCAGCGACCAACGTAACGGAGAGCAATGAGAACAGCCGAATGCGAGAGGATGTGGATTTTTTCATCAAAATGTCCTTAGGAAGTTCGCAAAGCTGCGACATTCTATACCAACTATTGCCAGCGGATGAAGGGTATGTGAATTATCAACTGAAAAGAATTGGCGCGCATTGTTATCGCTGCGGACACCACACTTTTAGTCGTGCAAGACAACATTCAGAAGCGAGCTGTGCACCTGCAGCCCGCCGTTGTAGTGGATGAAACCGAGCTTCCTGAATTTATTCATGAAAAAATTCACGCGGCTGCGCGTGGTTCCCACCAGTTCGGCCAGCGTTTCCTGCGAAATTTTCGCGACCAACGTTTCCGGCTCGCCTTTTTTGCCGTAGCGCGCCAGGATCAGCAGCGCGCGCGCCAGGCGCTTCTCGCTGGAATTAAATAGCTGGTCGACGAGGTCAGCTTCGATCTTGATGTTGCGCTCCAGCATGTAATGAATGAATTTCTCCGCGAATTCTGGATGCTCGTGAAGCACACGCATCATTTCTTTTCGATCAATAATCGTGGCGCTTACCGGGGCCAGCGCGGTGGCGGTAGCCATGCGCACAGGATTTCCGATGATGCAGCCTTCGCCGAGAAAATCGCCGGGACCAAGAATGGCCAGCACCGCTTCTTTGCCTTGCGGATTAACAATGGTCAGCTTGGCGTTACCCGACTGGATATACCAGACTTCGTTGCAGGGGTCGTCCTGCGAAAAAAGAGCCTGCCCTTTCTTGTATTTAATAACGCGCCGCGACGTCCCGGCGTTGGAAAGGTAATCCTCAACGTTGAAATTCGGGCTCTTCTTCGGTTTTCGGGCAGGCTTGGCAACGGGCATGGGGAACTCTCTCGCCAATAGTGTCACGATAAGTGTCAAAGGTAAATGGCACTCAGGTCCCGTAGTGATGGAAGGATGGACTGGCCCTCCGAATATCCAAGAAGTTGACTTGGATTTCTCTCAGGGGTACTTTGCCAGTGTGAAGTTCGCTTTCGCAAAATCGTGTTGTTGGCCCCCGCTACGTCGGTAGAGCGGGGAGGCGCGTGCATAGTTTAGCTGCCGAAGCGTTAAAGCCTTTAGAGACCTGCTCACCAGAACAACTGGCAGCGGGTCTTTTTCTTTTGAATATTGCGTCGGCGGCGAAAGCCGCAAGGGAGAATCAGCATGGAACTTTGGAAGCCGGACCCTACTTTTTATCCTTCAGCGAAATTGGCCAGCCAGGCGCCGCCGGAAAAGCACGCATTCGTCGCGCTGTTGAATCCCACCTACGCTGGGCGCGCTGACGCGATTGGCGTAGTGGACGTAGATCCGTCGTCGTCGAGCTACGGCAAGCTAGTCGGAAAGCTGGAGATGCCCAACATCGGTGATGAATTGCATCACTTCGGCTGGAACGCCTGCAGCGCTTGCCTCTGCCCATATGCTCCGCACCCGCACACGGAGCGGCGCTACCTGGTAGTGCCGGGGATACGATCGTCCCGCATTCACATTATTGATACCAAGCCCGACCCGCGAAAACTGAAGATCGTAAAGGTGATTGAGGCCGAGACGATTGCGGCGCGCACGGGATACAGCCGTCCACACACCGTGCATTGCGGCCCCAATGGCATATTCGTGAGCGCGCTTGGCGCACCCGATGGCAACGGACCTGGCGGAATTTTCATCCTTGAGCCGGACAGCTTCGATGTACTGGGAAAGTGGGAGATTGATCGCGGACCACAGTATTTCGGTTATGACTTCTGGTGGCATCTTGGATACGACACGCTCATCAGCAGCGAGTGGGGCACGCCAAGCATGATCGAACAGGGCGTGAACCCCGAAATTTTGTTGAAAGGCGGGTATGGTCACTCGTTGCATATTTGGGATTTGCGCAAGCGGCGACACGTGCAAGCGCTCGATCTTGGCGCAGAACAGCAGATGGTGCTGGAACTTCGACCGGCGCACGATCCCGCCAAAGCATATGGGTTCGTAGGCGTGGTTGTTTCTCTGAAAGATCTTTCCGCTTCGATCTGGTTATGGCACCGCGACAAGGATAAGTGGGCGATCAAGAAGGTTATCGAAATTCCGGCAGAGGCCGCCGATCCGGACAAACTTCCGCCGCTGCTCAAAGGGTTCAAAGCCGTTCCGCCGTTGGTCACGGACATCAATCTTTCTCTCGACGACCGCTTCCTGTACGTTTCTTGCTGGGGCACGGGCGAATTCCAGCAATATGATGTGTCCGATCCTTGTCATCCAAAACTTACCGGTTCCGTACACCTGGGCGGCATCATCCGGCGGGCGGCACATCCGCGTGCTCCTCAAGGTCCCTTGAATGGTGGACCGCAAATGGTGGAAGTGAGCCGTGATGGCAAGCGCGTTTATTTCACTAACTCGCTCTACGCTCCGTGGGACGAGCAGTTCTATCCCGAGGGCGTTCGCAGTTGGATGGTGAAGCTGGACGCCAAGCCCCAAGGCGGAATTGCCGTGGATGAGAAATTTTTCCTGGAATTTGACGGCCTGCGCAGCCATCAGGTGCACCTGGAAGGTGGCGACGCCTCTTCCGATTCGTATTGCTACTCATGATGCACGTGCAGGCATGGGCCTGGGCGACGCTGTTTTTGCTGGGCGCGTACCACGGAATTAATCCCGCGATGGGATGGCTTTTTGCGGTTGCGCTAGGACTGCAAAAAAAGAGCGGGCGCGCGGTGTGGGAGTCACTGCTGCCCATCGCGGCCGGCCATGTGGTCGCGATTGCCGCGGTAATCCTGGTGGCGGTTATTGCCGGGGCGGTAGTGCCAGTGCAGGCCTTGCGGGTCGCCGTGGTGGTCATTCTGATTGGCTTCGGCGTGTACCGCATGGTGAACAAAAGCCATCCGCGTTTTGGCGGCATGCAAGTCGGGTTTCGCGATCTGACTATATGGTCGTTCCTGATGGCTTGGGCTCACGGAGCTGGATTGATGCTCTTGCCGGTTTTGCTGGGCATGTCCGCAGCGGGAGCGAGTCATGAATCGCATACCACTGCTTTTCCGGGCGTAAAGATGCAATTGTTCGCGGTTGCGATTCATACCTTCGGATACCTGTTGCTGACCGGAACGATTGCGTGGCTAGTCTTCAAAAAGCTGGGCGTATCCGTGCTGCGCAAGACTTGGCTCAATCTGGATTTCGTATGGGCCATGGCGCTTATGGCTACCGCGGGATTGACGCTGGTCTTTTCGTGGTTCTAAAGTCCGCGACCTGATTTTTACTGCGGCTTCTGGCCTGAGGGCGGCGCCGGTAGTTGCGCGGGAGGTGCTGGTGGCGGCGGAGGCGGCGCGAATTTCGAGTCATCCACCGGCACATTCTGCTTTATCTCGTCCACTTGAATGGTGAAGCGGTTGCCCGGCCGCGACACCGTCCACCAGAAGGGCACTTTGATGCCGTCGACGCCGCGGTAATCGGCGTAATCGATCTGCGTGGGATTTAATCCTAGGGGACTTTGCGCGTAACGCACCATCCGCAGCAGCAAGCCCGTTTGCGTGTCGAAATACAATCGCAACGGCGGGCGCCCTTCTTCGTGCCCCTCCACAAGATAGGTGTCGTGCCCATCGATTTTTTCGCCGGTCTTGACGGTAAATTTCGGATACAACGTTTTTGCATGCACGGGAAAATACAGATCGGCATCCAGGCGCGCTGACTCATTTTCCGACGATGACATCATGTGCGCGGGTCTTCCCGGCACGCTCATCCAGCCGCGCTGTCCGTCGAACCCGGTAACGCTGTCGCCGCCTTGCAGATGCATGATGGAGACGCGCTTGTCCGGCGCTTTCGAATACACCTCCGCCGGGAAACTTTGCCCGCCAAACACCAACAGCTTTCCCTTTTGTCCCCGGCTGGTAATTTTCTCAACCGCTGCCGCTCCGCCAACCGCGGCAAGATATTTGTCCAGCAACTCTTCGGGCTTTGGCAACGCAGCCTTTTCAGAAGTCTTTTTCGCTGGCTCCTCGCGGCCCGCCACGTCCTCGACTTTGATCGCCGGGATACCCACTGGCTTGGCTGCGCCGCGGTGGCACGTGTAGCAGGTAACTTCGAGCCGCCCATCGAAATTGTTTTTATCGATGTCGAACATCATGGTGACCATTTGGCGCGCGATTTTCTTCGGTTTCTTATCGTCGCTATCCATGGCTTGATGGTCGTGACAATATTCGCAATCCACGCCCAGCGAAGCGGTGATGAACTGCATCGCGGGAATCAGCTGATCCGCGGGAACGCCCTTCAGGACCTGAATGTTCTTGAATTGTTCTTCCGCCAGCTTTTGGCCGCTGGCTCTTTGACCGGCGCTCTTCGGTTCTTGCGCGGTACCCATGCCTGAATTACCTTGTGCGGCGGGGTTTTGCGCCCGCGCGTGCGGCCCGCCGAAGGGCGTAACCAGATACAACAAAATCCCACAAAAAACAGTCAACCAACTAATCATTCTTTGCCGTTTCATATGCGCCGTCCGCAACACGCAGGCCTCTAAGGGACAGGATTGTAGCAAAGCGTCCGCGGTACGATGCTGATTTTGCTTTCTCGGAAGAAATTACGCACTGATCTCGCCACTCTTCGCCAGCGCGGTAATGCGGTCAGCCGCCCGGAACGCTAGCGCCTCGATGGTCATGGTAGGTTGGCCGCGGCCGGAGGTCACCAAGCTGCTGCCATCGCACAGGAATAAATTTTTTACGTCATGCGTTCGGTGATCGCTGTTGATCACTGATGTTTTTGGATCGTTGCCCATCCGGCAGGTGCCCAGCAGATGCACCGCGAATTCCTGTTCGGTGATGGGGTAACTCCACTTTTTTTTGGCGCCGGCGGCATCCAGTAATTCGAGCGCGCGGTCGTTCAACCACTTCGCTAGTTTCAGATCATCGGGATGATCTTTATAGGTGAGGCGCAAAGCCGGCAAACCCCACGCATCTTTCATCTCGGGGTCGAGTGAAAAGCTATTTTCTTCGCGCGCTAGTGACGTGCCGTGCGAAAACACTTCCATCGTGCGGGTGTAGTTTTCTGCCAGCGTTTTCTTGAATGCACTTCCCCACTTGGGCGTGTCCGGTGGCAGGCCGTTCAGCGCGAATCCGATCGGAGTGGCGTCAAATCGCGCGTCCAGCCCGCCGCCACCGCAAAATCCGACTTTTTGCGCATCCAACTCGTAAAAATCGTGGAGAATGCGGCTTACCGCGAAGCCTTTGTAATCGTTCAGCGGATGTTCGAATACGCCCAGGGAAATCGCGCTGCTGTTCAGCATCAGATTCTTGCCCACCACACCGCTGGAATTGTTCGCGAGGCCATTCGGAAATTGCGCGTTGGCGGACATGAGTAAGAGTCGCGGGGTTTCCGCGCCGTTGGCGCACACGATCACGGCTTTCGCTTTTTGCAGATGGGTGTTTTTATCCTTATCGAAGTACGCGGCCCCGACCGCACGTCCCCGGGCGTCTGTTTCGATGCGGTGCACATAGGAGTCCGGGCGAATTTCACAGCGGCCTGTGCGTTCCGCGACGCGAATTGCGGCCACCAGCGAACTGCTCTTCGCGCCCACTTCGCAGCCGAAACTCAGGCAGAAGCCGCAATTCATGCACGCGCTTCGGCCCGGGCGAGGTTGCGACAATATCGCCATGGGCGCGGGAAAAGGATTCCAGCCCAGTTGCCGGGCCGCGCGTTCAAAGATCACGCCTGAGGATTTCACCGGAAGCGGCGGCATGGGGTACGGCTTCGAACGTGGCGGATCAAACGGGCTCGCTCCTGCTAGTCCGGATACGCCAATTTCCCACTCCACCTTCGTGTAATACGTTTCCAGGTCCGCGTATCGAATGGGCCAGTCGGCCAGATTTGCGCCGGGAATCGCGCCCACTTTGCCTCGTTCAATGAAGTCGATTTCGTGGAAACGCCAGAAATTTGCGGTGAAGTGCACGCTAGTGCCGCCTACGCTTCGTCCATAAACGAGCACACGCTGCTGTTTTGCTTGGTCTTGCGGGGACTTGCGAAAAGTCGTGGGCTGCAACTTGGGATGATTAGTAAGTAGATCTTCGCCCAGAACTTTTATTTCGTTATGGGTGTAGTCCGATTCGGTAAGATACGGGCCTTGCTCCAACAGTACTACGCGGAATCCGTTGGTCGATAATTCCTTTGCCAGGATTCCACCCGCAGCGCCTGAACCGATGATTACGAAATCCACTTCTTCGGACGTTTTATATTTTGGCTGCTCGATCTTCATTTCTTGTCCGCCATTTTTGACGCGGGCTGCCAGCCAGGATAATCCTTGTCGTAGTAGCCAAACGGTGGTTGAAATGAATGCTCCGGCTCGCGGCCGATTAGCTTCCAACCCACGCCGCCGCGATTTCCGAGGTCGGTCTCGGGATCGATCAGAAAACCAGCAATTGTTTGAACACGGAGAGCTTCGAGAAATGTTTGCGCTGATTTCAAGCTTCTTCGCCGCGGAGCCTTTTCAGTCTCAGTATGACTTGCTTCCATGGTGTGCAAGAGTTCATCCTGCTGCTCCGGCGTTGCGGCTGAGAATTTTTCCACTGAGGGGAACTTTTCACGTACGAGGCTCTGCAATTCGGGCAAGCCGTCGCGATACTTCTGCTGATCTCCGCTCGCAAAAGTCACCAGGGCGCGGTCGATGAAGTAAAGTACCCCGGCCTCGCGCGCGCCGGGCGTGTCGTCGGTTGGTATGATGCGCGCCGAGAGCGCATCAATTTCCGTCGCCTCTGCGGGACTAAAAAATTCAAATTTGTACGCTGTGCCGGATTGCACCGCCTGGCGGGCGTGTGTCGCCGCGGAAAGCATCTCTGGCCAGTGCGCGGAAACCCACGCGGCACTGACCGCGATGCCCGCTTGAGACAGAAATCTGCGACGGCTTAATTCATTGATCATTGGAGTCCCGAAACTTCTAAGGACTCTAGGCTACCGGGCTTTGCAACGTCAACCTCAAATCGCTGCTGCGATCTTGCAGTTCAAGTGACGCAATCATTCATGCGCATGCGGCGTGATTTCGCGAATCGCGCCCGGATTTGAGACACTACTGACCGACGCATATGCCCACATTTACAGGCGGGATTGGCACCGGTAGCAAGTGGTTACTAGACCGCATCGTCAGCATAGTGGCCGCCACCGGCGTCAATCCGAATGTCCTTACATTTCTCGGGTTGGTCGTTAATTTTGGCGCGGCGGCCAGTTTTGCGGTCGGCGGATTTCGTACCGGCGCGTTCATTATTCTTTTTGCAGGTTTTCTTGACATGCTCGACGGCCAGGTGGCCCGCCGCCAGAATCGCGTCACGGCGTTCGGCGCTTTCTACGACTCCACACTGGATCGCTACGCCGATATGGCGCTGTATATGGGCTTGCTCGTTTACTACTCCGTGAGCGGCCGCACCCCATACGTAGTTCTCGCTGCGGTGGCCACCGCCGGTTCCGTAATGGTCAGCTACGCGCGCGCCCGCGCCGAATCTTTGATTCCCCTGTGCAAAGTTGGATTCATGGAGCGCCCCGAGCGCCTGGTGCTCTTGATCATCGGCGGCCTCTTCAACCGCATGGGCGCGGTGCTCTGGGTCATCGCCGTTGTCTCCACTATCACGGTAATCCACCGCATTGTCTACACCTGGCAGGAAACTCGCGCCGGCCGCACCTTGCCGGGTATCAAGCTCACGTTATAATTCGGTCCTCCTTCTTTTCCTCTCGGCTGTACGGCTCGCGGGCAGGTACTACAATTCGCGCGTGACGCGAGTTTCTGAAGCGAAAGACTTCCTCGTCAAACAAACGGTCGTTCAAGCCGATCTTGATGGCGTGCCACTGTCTGACCTCGAAAAGCGAATGATGTATTTTACAGAGGGCCCCGACGCCACAGAAGACCCTACTGTGCTAAACGATGAGTTTGAGGCTGAGTATGAAATGGCAACGTACGAAGCCAAGATGTCGAAACTTCTTCATCGCGCCTATGCGAGGTTAAAAAAAGAAAATCCGGAAGCCGCTCGCACGTGGGACGAGTTCTTTCGGATTTTGCGGAAGGGCGACCATTACATTCTGGTCTTATGGGATGTAAACGGCGCGAACACTCGTGTTGGCAAATCCTCGCAAGGGGGGCGCCTCATGATTTCTTGAAGCTCCTTGCGACCGCGTTCCTTGTAACTATCGCAGGCGAGGCATTGATGTTGTGAATCTTCCTTATTGCAGAGCACTACCACTTTCACTGGGCCAGCCCACCGGAGACTCAC
>DASYJM010000038.1:0-29222 GCA_035996445.1 Candidatus Acidiferrum sp.
GCCGCTAACCGCGCCGAAGCTGCAGCGGACTAAATCTAGATCGATTCGCCAGCTTTTAGGCGGTGTTCACCTTTACACTCAACCAAGGGTTCTATCAAGTACATGTGCGCAATTGTTTGGCGCAGGCGCATGGGCACGAATTGACGATGCCAGAAACGTCGGCTTATACTGGAGGTTGATCGCGAGTCTGTCCTTGCTTCTCTAAGCCAACTGAAAGCCTGGATCGCTGGATTCCCCTGATACCGGGGTGTTTGCGCTCGCTGATGACGGTCTTAGCCCTATAATCTGTATTGATCTCCGATTTCTAAGTTTCGAAAGGCAACTCGTATGAGTGAAGGTACCGAAAAAGCCACCGAAAGCACTGCGGAAAGCGCGAATCAATCTACTGCCGAAGCAACCTGCCGCCGCGAGCTGGACCTCGAAATTCCAGCCGACGAAGTCTCCAAAGCCATGGAGCGGGTGGCCAAAGAATTCGCCAAGGTTGCGCGTGTACCAGGCTTTAGGCCCGGCAAAGCTCCGATTACCTTGATTCGCCGGCGTTTTGCGGACGACATCAAAGGTGAAGTGCTGCAATCGCTGGTCCCCGAGCGCGTGGAAAAGGCTGTCAGCGAGCAGAAACTTACACCGGTATCGCAGCCGAAAGTCGAACAGCTGGACTTCAACGATGGCCAACCGCTTAAATTTCGCGCGGTCTTCGAAGTGCTTCCCGAATTTGAGCTGGGCAATTACAAGGATCTGCAGCTTGAGATGCCCGTCATGGACGTAGTGGATGAGGACGTGACCAAAACGCTCGAAGATATGCGCGAACGCGCCGCGGCGTTCGCTCCCACAGAGGGCCGCGCTGTGCAGGACGGCGATTTTGTGCAGCTAAAGCTCACTGGCACGCCCGAAGGTGAAGGCGAACCTCTGCAGGCCGACAGCGTTCTCTGTCACATCGGCGCGGAAGAGACCATGGCGCCATTCAACGAGAATCTTCGCGGGGTAAATATCGGGGACCACAAGGAATTCGACGTTCCCTATCCTGCCGATTACCCGGATGCCAAGCTCGCCGGCAAGACCTATCATTACTCGGTCGATGTGCTGGGCATCAAAACCAAGAAGCTCCCCGAGCTGAACGATGACTTCGCCAAGGACGTCAGCGACGCCACCACGCTGGGCGAGCTAAACAAAAAGATTCGCGAAGGCCTCGAACACCAACGCGATCACAAACAGAAAGATTTGCTGCGCGAGAAAGTTCTGGGCGAAATCGTCAAGCTGCACGACTTCCCTGTTCCACAGTCGCTGGTCGAGCATCAGATGGATGTGCGCCTGGAACGCGTGGTGCGCTCCCTGGCCCAACAAGGTGTCGATCCGCGCGCTGTAAATATCGACTGGGTATCGCTACGTAAGCGCAACGAAGAGCGTGCCAAGGACGACGTGAAGGCTGAGCTCATTGTTGACCGCATTGCCACGGCAGAAAATATTGATGTCACCGAGGAAGAAGTGGAGCACGAGCTGCAACATCTGGCAGGACATAGTAATGAATCTGCGGAAGCAATTCGTGCTCGTTTGACAAAGCAAGGTACGCTCGATAGGATAAAAGCGAAGTTGCGGAGTGATAAAACTCTCGACTGGCTCGCGCAAAATGCTCGGGTTAGCACCACCAAAGCGGCCGCCGCGGAAGCGAAGTAACTTTCGAATTACGTCGAGCGGTCGGCTCGCGCTGCAGTTGACTGAAGCCTAATCTTATCGTTCGCAACCGCAAACACTCACAAGCCAAACAATGAAAAACTCTAACGAAGCAGATTATCGCGCTACCACGCTTGTACCCATGGTGGTCGAACAGACTAGCCGGGGCGAGCGCGCCTACGACATTTATTCGCGGCTCCTGAAAGAGCACATCATTTTTATAGGCACGCCGATCGACGATCACGTCGCCAATCTGGCTATCGCACAAATGCTTTTTCTTCAGGCGGAAGACCCTGAAAAAGACATTCAGATTTATATCAATTCTCCGGGCGGCTCTATCACTGCGGGCTTCGCCATTTATGACACCATGCAGTTCGTCAAGCCCGACGTGGTTACCACGTGTGTGGGTCAAGCGGCTTCCATCGCGGCTGTGCTGCTAGTCGGGGGAGCGCCAAAAAAACGCTTCGCGTTGCCCAACGCGCGAATCCTGATTCACCAGCCGTGGATGTCCGGCCTAGGCGGCCAAGCCACGGACATCGACCTGCATGCTAAGGAAATCCTACGCATGCGCATGGTTATCAATAAACTTATCGCGCAGCATAGCGGACAGAACCTCACGCGCATCGAAAAGGATGTAGAGCGCGACTTCATCATGAATCCCGAGCAAGCCAAGGAATACGGGATGATAGACGAGATTATCTTCAAGCATCGCTAATTCCGCGCCAGGCTCACTATCCGGCGCGCTTTCTGATGCCAAACTTGTTCCAAAAAGTTAGCAAAGTTTCACCTTTCTATTTTGCTTCGGAGATAAATCGGCCTAGAATGATGGGTAGGGTACTCCGTCGAAGCTTCGCGGAGACGAGGCCTTCACACCAGTGAAAAAATTCAATCCAGAAGAGCCGCTGCGCTGTTCCTTCTGCCATAAGACCCAGGAACAGGTCGAAAAGCTGATCAGTTCGCCTTCGGACTATCCGCGCGCCTACATTTGTAATGAGTGCGTGGGCGTCTGCGAAACCATTCTTGAAGACGAAAAGCGCGAGCAGGCCACGGCTCCGGCTAAGCGGCTTCCCCGCCCTCCTGAGATCAAACAGTTTCTCGACGGCTATGTGATTGGCCAGGACCGCACCAAGAAGAAACTCGCCGTCGCGGTCTATAACCACTACAAGCGCATTTTCCTTAATAAGCAGCCTGGCGATGTGGAACTCAGCAAGTCCAATATTCTGCTCATCGGCCCCACAGGTACCGGTAAGACATTATTGGCCCAAACGCTCTCGCGCATGCTGGATGTGCCCTTCGCTATCGTGGACGCTACCACGCTTACCGAAGCGGGCTACGTTGGCGAAGACGTGGAAAATATTATTCTGAAGCTGCTGCAGGCCGCGGACGGTGACGTGCAGAAGGCTCAGCAAGGCATCATCTATATAGACGAAATCGACAAGATCGCTAAAAAGGACGAGAACCCTTCGATCACCCGCGATGTGAGCGGCGAAGGCGTGCAACAAGCTTTGCTCAAGATTTTGGAAGGCACGGTCGCAAACGTCCCTCCGCAGGGTGGCCGCAAGCACCCGCACCAGGAATTCACGCCTGTCGATACAACTAATATTCTGTTTATCTGTGGAGGCGCATTCGTCGGACTGGAAAAAGTTATTGAGAAGCGCGCCGGCCGACGTTCCCTGGGTTTCCACACGGACGCCTCTACCTCGGCTCCGCAGCGCCGCAATACTGAATTGCTTGAGCATGTTCAGCCGGGCGATCTAATCCGCTACGGGCTCATTCCGGAATTTGTCGGGCGTCTTCCAGTCGCGGGCGTGATGAATGATCTGGACAAGGCCGCGCTGGTAAAAATTTTGACCGAGCCAAAGAACGCGCTACTTAAGCAATACCAGCGCCTCTTTGAATTTGAAAATGTGCGGTTACGGTTTACCGACGACGCTCTCGAAACCGTCGCCGAGCTCGCCATGCAGCGCAAAGTTGGCGCGCGCGGCCTGCGTATGATCCTCGAGGATCTGATGCTGGAGCTTATGTACCACCTGCCCATGCAGCGCAAGGTGCGCGATTTTGTGGTGACCGCGGAGATGGTTCGTACCCGCGAGATCAATTGGAGTTTGCTAGAAAAGGCTGGTTAGCGATTTAGCACCACGCTAAATCCTTTGCCAGTCTGAGAAGTGAATCGCGTTAGAATTTGACGCGACGTTATGTCAGGGGCCCCATGTTCAATCGGGAAAAACAGGAAATGAAACGCGTACCGATGATGCCGGTGCGCGATATGGTCATCTTCCCGCAGCAGATGACGCCGTTCATCGTCGGCCGGGAAGCCAGCGTTCGTGCGCTTGAAGAAGCTCTGGCCGGCGACAAGAAAATTTTTCTTTCTACGCAGCACGATGCCTCGGTGGACGATCCCAAGCCTGAAGAGATTTACGCGGTAGGAACGCTCGCGAATATTGTGCAGAGCGTAAAACTGCCCGACGGAAATATAAAAGTTCTCGTGGAAGGTGTGGAGCGAGCGCGCTCCATCAGCATCACCGCAGAGGAAGGGTTTTTCCGGGCGACCGTTCGCCTCCTGAATGCTCGCGTTGAGCCTTCTCCCCAGGTGGAACAGACTGTTCAGAAGATTACCGGCCTATACGAACAGTTCATTAAGCTTTCGCAAAGCCTGAATTACGACACCATGATCGCCGCCGCGCGCGTCGATGATCCTTCCCGTTTGTCCGACACCATTGCTGCCAACTTGCAATTACCTGTGGACGAAAAACAGGATTTGCTGGAAACCGTTGATCCCGTGGAGCGGCTGAACCGCATCGGCGACATCCTCGAGATTGAACTTGAAAAGTTGAATGTCGATCGCAACATCAACACCCGCGTCAAGCGGCAGATGGAGCGCGCGCAAAAAGAGTATTACCTGAACGAAAAACTCAAAGCGATCCAAAAGGAGCTTGGCCGCGGCGAAAAAAGCGAGATCGACGAGCTAAAGAAAAAAATCGATACCGCCGGCATGTCCAAGGAAGTACACGAAAAAGCCATCCAAGAACTCAAACGCCTGGAACTGATGCCGCCCATGTCCGCGGAGTCTACTGTCAGCCGCAACTATCTCGATTGGCTGCTGGCTGTACCCTGGAAGAAAAAGTCCAAGGAGATACGCGACATTCTGGCCGCGGAAAAGATCCTCAATGAGGAACATTACGGCCTCGAGAAGATAAAGGATCGCATTCTCGAGTTCCTGGCTGTTCGCCAGTTGGTCAAGAATCCCAAGGGCTCCATTCTCTGCTTTGTTGGTCCTCCCGGCGTAGGCAAGACCTCGCTGGCGATGTCCATCGGGCACGCTACGGGGCGCAAATTCGTCCGCGTTTCATTGGGCGGCGTTCGTGATGAGGCTGAAATTCGGGGCCACCGGCGCACCTATATCGGCGCCCTGCCTGGTCAGATTATCCAGATGATGAAGAAGGCCGGCACCACTAACCCGATTTTTGTTCTTGATGAGGTGGACAAAATGTCCACAGATTTCCGCGGCGATCCTTCTGCGGCGCTTATGGAAGTTCTCGATCCCGAACTGAATCACGCTTTCACCGATCACTACCTCGATGTGGAATACGATCTTTCGAAAGTAATGTTCGTTTGCACCGCCAACGTTCTGCACACGATTCCTCAGCCCTTGCAGGACCGCATGGAAATTCTGCGTATCCCGGGTTACACGGAGCAGGAAAAACTTCAGATCGCCAAGCGCTTTCTCGTTAAACGCCAGCGCGAAGCCACCGGTCTTCAGGAAAAGAACTTGTCGTTTACAGACGACGGGCTGCTGCACATCATCCGGCACTACACTCAGGAAGCTGGAGTGCGCAATCTCGAACGCGAGATTCAGAATATTTCGCGCAAGATGGCGCGCAAGGTGGTCACCGAAGGCCCGAAGGCCGATGTGAAAGCGGAAATCGTGCCGGCCAACATCAACGATTACCTCGGGGTCTTGAAATATCGCGAATTCTGGCTGGAGAAACAGAACGAAATCGGTCTCACTACTGGACTCGCCTGGACCGAAGTGGGCGGCACGGTTCTTACCACGGAAGCTACCTTAATGGAAGGCAAGGGCCGCCTCACGCTCACGGGCAAGCTTGGCGACGTTATGCAGGAATCCGCTCAAGCGGCGATGAGTTACATCCGCTCCCGGTCCGCTTCTTTCGGGCTACCAAAGGATTTTTATCGCAACATAGATATTCACGTGCATGTGCCCGAAGGCGCCATTCCGAAGGACGGGCCTTCCGCCGGCATCACGATTTGCAATTCGATCGTCAGCGCTTTGACGCGTATTCCGGTACGCCGGGATGTCACCATGACCGGCGAAATCACCCTGCGTGGAAAAGTTCTTCCCATCGGCGGGGTCAAAGAAAAACTTCTGGCTGCTCATCGAATGGGCTTGCGTACAGTACTGCTTCCGAAGGACAATGAGAAAGACCTGGCGGAAATACCGCAGGAGATCCTCTCCAGTCTGACGATCCGATTTGTTGAAACCATGGATGAAGTTTTGCAAGTCGCTCTTGAACGGCTGATTGTGCCGATTGAGCATCCCGCAGTTGCACCCGTCGCTGAACCGTTCGTGGCCGGTGCTGAGAAAGACACAAGTTTGACCAACTAAAAGCGCCACTGGAGTACGGTTCGCGTTCGGGCTGTCGCGAACTGTGATCCTGGTTAAGAAGCGCTTCCGGTTGAAGATAGTCTGGTTTGCCTCCCTGGCCGAATGCCGTGCTTTAGCCAGTTTGTGCGCCACCTCGTACACAATCCGGATTTCTCTAAGGTCAATCTTCACCCATAAAAGTTAAGGACATATGAAAGAAACAAGCGTCGAAGGAAGCAACCAGATGAGCATTAGCCTTGCCGAGCTCAAAGAAAAAAACATTACCGACCTCGCCAAGATCGCCAAGGAACTCAACATTCCCGGCGCCAGCGGCATGCGGAAGCAGGAGCTGATCTTTCAGATCCTCCGCGCACAAACGGAAAAGAACGGCCTGATCTTCTCTGAGGGCGTTCTCGAATGCCTGCCTGACGGCTTCGGCTTCCTGCGCGCGCCCGAATACAACTACCTTCCGGGCCCTGACGATATTTACGTTTCGCCATCGCAGATTCGCAAGTTCGATCTCCGCACTGGAGACACCGTCTCCGGCCAGGTCCGTCCTCCCAAGGACGGTGAGCGCTACTTCGCATTGATTAAAGTGGAAGCGGTAAATTTCGAAGATCCGGAAGTCGCCCGCAACAAGATCTTCTTCGACAACCTGACCCCGCTCTATCCGCAGGGCCGGCTAAAGATGGAAACTACCAAGGAAAATATGACCGGGCGTGTGCTGGACCTGCTGTGCCCGGTAGGCAAAGGCCAGCGCGGTTTGATTGTCGCTCCTCCACGCACCGGGAAGACCATGATGCTGCAATCCATGGCCAATTCCATTACCGTCAACCACCCGGAAGTCGCGCTCATCGTGCTGCTCATTGATGAACGCCCCGAAGAAGTCACTGACATGCAGCGCACCGTAAAAGGTGAAGTGATCAGCTCGACTTTCGACGAAGCGCCACAGCGCCATATTCAAGTCGCGGAAATGGTTTTGGAAAAAGCCAAGCGGCTGGTGGAGCACAAGCGCGACGTAGTGGTTCTGCTCGACAGCGTCACGCGTCTCGCGCGCGCTTACAACGCGGTGACACCGCCGTCAGGCAAAGTGCTATCCGGCGGTATTGACGCCAACGCCCTGCAGCGTCCGCGCCGTTTCTTTGCGGCCGCGCGCCACGTCGAAGAGGGCGGCTCGCTCACCATCATTGCCACCGCATTGATCGACACGGGCAGCCGAATGGATGACGTCATCTTCGAAGAGTTCAAGGGCACCGGCAACATGGAAATCAATCTTGACCGCCGATTGTCAGATAAGCGCGTCTTCCCGGCGATCGATATTCAGCGCTCTGGCACACGTAAAGATGAGATCCTGCTTCCGCCAGATGAACTCAGCCGCATTTGGGTGCTGCGCAAGGTGCTCAGCCCGCTATCCACCGTGGAAGCCATGGAGCTATTGCTGAGCCGCCTCACCAAAACTAAGTCTAACTCCGAGTTCCTCGGCTCCATGTCCGCACCCACGTAGTCAGCCGCGCATTTAACTGACTGCTATTTTGTCGCAACTGCCATCCAGTCTTCCATTCGTGCGCTCAACACATTCAAGGGCACGGCACCATTTTCCAACACAGCGTCGTGAAACGCGCGCAGGTTGAATGACGCGCTTTGGCGCTTTTCTGCTTGGGCACGTAGCTCGCGAATTTTTAGTTGGCCGAGCTTGTACGCCAGCGCTTGTCCCGGCCATACGATGTAGCGATCGACTTCCACGGTTATGTCCTGATCGGTCTTGCCGGTATTGTCCTTAAAAAACTGGATAGCTTGGTCGCGCGTCCAACCCTGCGCGTGCATTCCGGTGTCCACCACCAGGCGAACCGCGCGCCACATCTCATAACTGAGCTGGCCAAATTTTGAATAGGGATCCTTGTACATCCCCAATTCTTCGCCTAAGCCCTCGCAGTACAGCGCCCAACCCTCCACAAATGCCGAGTAGCCTACGTGCTTGCGAAATTCAGGCTCGTTTTCCAGTTCCTGCGCCAGTGAAATCTGCAGATGATGCCCGGGCACCGATTCATGCAGCGAAAGCGCTTCCATCTCCCATTTCGGACGGGCGTGCAGGTTGTAGGTGTTCACGAAGTAGTAGCCGGGCCGGCCCACACTCGGCGCTCCGGGCTGATAGTACGCAGTGGTTTGTGACGGCGCTTTAAAATCCGGTATGGGGGTCACGCCGTACGGCAATCGCGGCAGCTTGCCAAACAAGTGCGCCAACTCAGGATCGATTTTCTTCGCGATGATGCGGTAGCCATTGACCAAATCATCGGGGTTCTCAAAATAAAAGCGCGGATCGTTGCGTAAAAATTCCGTGAATTCCTGGAAGCTGCCTTTAAAGCTCGTGGAAGCAATTACCTTATCCATCTCTGCTCTAATGCGTTTCACTTCCGACAAGCCAATTTCGTGAATCTGTTCTGGTGTCAAATTCGTCGTAGTCTGCCAGCGCACGTGAAACGCGTAAGCTTCCGTTCCTTTGGGCAGCGCCGTAGCGGCGATCGATTCGCGGCAAGCGGGCAAATAGCTGGATACGATGTAATCGTGCAATTTCTGAAAGGCGGGCACGAGACCCGCGCTATAGATTTCTTTCGCGCGGTTGGTCAGCCGCGTGCGTTCGTGTTCGGGGATTTCCACGGGAAACGCCTTGAACGGCTCGAGCAAAGCGCTGGCCAACGGATCAGCAGGGATTAAATCGGCAATCTGCTTGGGAACATCGCGCAAGACCAGCTTCGGCGGCGTGTATCCGCGCTTGAGGCCCTCTTCCATCAAAGTTTGATGTTGTTCAACGTAAACCGGCAGGGTCTCGAGTCTTGCCACTATGTCCTCGTAATCGGCCACGGATCTGTTCGGCATCGTGGAAATGGTTTCCGCGGCGCCTTGTTGGACCCCACTCATCTGGTTTATGGGCATCCAGTTGTTCTGTGGCACTACATTGCGGAACGGCAGCGGGTCGTCGCCATACTGCAACCCTTCTTCCGCGGTGCTGAGCAAATCGAAATATAGGTCGTAATTAAGCTGCTCTGCGCGCGGCAGAGAGCCGCGCGAAAACGTTTTTAACGTGGCCGCACTCTCATACAGATGCTTCTTACGCGCCTCGATTCCAGCATGTGAATCGTCAGTCCAGCGCCGGTTCTGGCCCGGAAATCCTGCGGCCGTTGCCAATTCCGGATATTCCACCATCCAGCGCTTCCAGTCTTCCTCGAGGTAAACGCGAAATTTTCGCGTCACGTCATTGTTGCTTCTGGTTTCAGCGTTGTTTTTTTCCTTTGCTGCGCCTTGCGCCAACAAAACCAACGGTGTGGCTAGCAATACGCTACCGATGCTCACCGCCACGATTGTCAGCATCCGTATCATGCGGTCCTCCCCGCCTTTGCTGCTCTGGCTTCACGTTCGTTTACCAGCATCACGATTATTCGCGCGGTTTCTCCGATGCCCATGGAGGTGTTATCCACCAGCACCGCATCCGGGGCGCGAACTAGTGGCGACACTTTTCTCTCGCGATCGCGCCGGTCCCGTTCGCGAACTTCCTCCACGACTTCCTGCAACGAAATTTTGTCGCCTTTTTCCTGATGCTCTTTCCAGCGCCGTTCTGCGCGCACTTCCGGGGAGGCATCCAGAAAAATCTTCAGTTCAGCATTCGGAAAAACTACCGTGCCAATATCGCGCCCTTCCATTACGATGCCGCCGCCGGCCCCAGCTCGCTGTTGCTCAGCCACCAGCACCTCGCGCACTTCCTGGAGGGTAGCCAATCGCGAAGCCGCTTGCGCGACTTCCTCGGTGCGAATATCGTCGGTCACTTCGACACCGTCCAGAAAAACGCAGTTCTTCGCGCCGGCTGCTTCCTGCGCCGCGGTCGGCCGCTTCAACTCAACGTGCGTTTCGCGCGCGATTGCGCTTAGGGCCCGTTCATCCCTAAGCGACGATCCCCGGCGCAGCGCCTTCAGAGCCACCGCGCGGTACATTGCGCCGCTATCCATATACAGATAGCCGAGCATGCTGGCCACGCGACGCGCCAAACTGCTTTTGCCGGAGCCCGCTGGCCCGTCAATAGCGATGGTTAGTTTTTGCATATTTTTGGAAACGCGCACACCGCAATGCCGCGTTTCAGATGAGGGCCAATGTTTATATACATTCGCGCGCCGCGCTCGCAATTGTAAATGAACGTCTAAAATCCCATGATGTTATAACCGCAATCGACGTAAATTGTCTCGCCCGTAATTCCAGAGCCGCCGTCGGATAGCAAAAACGCTGCGGTCGACCCAACTTCCCCGGGATCAACATTTCGTTTCAAGGGGGATCGCTCGGCATGCGACTTCAGCATTTCGCCCAAGCCGGAAACTCCTCGAGCCGCCAGGGTTTTGATCGGCCCCGCGGATATGGCATTAACACGAATGTTTTTGGGCCCCAGGTCGTTGGCAAGATAACGCACGCAGGATTCTAGCGCAGCCTTGGCTACACCCATCACGTTGTATTTTGGCACCACTTTTTCCGCGCCGTAGTAGGTCAACGTTACGATTCCGCCGCCATCGGTCATCAATGGAGCTGCCGCGCGCGCCACGGCAATCAGCGAATACACGCTCACATCGTGAGCGATGCGAAACCCCTCGCGGGTAGTGTTCAGAAATTCTCCGGCCATATCCGCCGCAGGCGCAAAGGCCACGCTATGCACGACGGCCTGCAGCGTGCCGTATTTTTCTTTCAATACTTCAAACAGCTTGGCGATCTGTTCATCGTGCGAGACGTCGCACATGAACCCAGCAGTTCCCGGAAGCTCGTCGATCAGGTCCTTGGCTTCCTGCGCCAGGCGCTCGTTTTGGTAGGTGATAACCAGCTGCCATCCAGCCTGCTGCAATTTCTGCGCGATGGCCCACGCGATGCTGCGCTTGTTCGCCACTCCAAAAATCACCGCTGTTTTCTGCGTGTCGGTCATGCTTCGCGTTCACCTCGCGTGGTCAATTGTTTGTCTGTGCGGTTCAGCGCACGTGAAAACCTGTGCGCGCCAGGGTCCTATATCCTTTGAAATGCGCGCTCGATTTCTTTCACCGAGTATCGCAACACAACCGGACGCCCATGCGGACAGCTCATAGGACAATCCGTTTTTGCAAGTTCGGCCAGTAGCCATTCCATTTTCGTTTGATCCAACGGCATGTTTACCTTGATGGCCGCGTGGCAAGCCGTGGAAGCCGCGATCTTGGCCTGCAGTGTTTCAATCGAAATGGCCGCGTTTTCCCGCTCAATTCCATCCAGAATTTCCGTGAGCAGTTTTTCCGCGTCGCTCGCGATAATTCCCGCAGGAACGGCTTGGATGGCCACGCTTCTTGGCCCCATCGGTTCCACTTCAAATCCATTGGCGGCCAGTTCTTCTGCGATTTTTTCGTAGATGACAATTTGTCGCGGCGCCAGCTCAATCACCATGGGCATAAGCATTCGTTGCGCTTCGATTTTTCCCGCCCGGCGCGCCGATAAGTGTTGCTCGAATAGCACGCGCTCATGCGCTACGTGCTGATCGACGAGCCACAGGCCGGCACCATTCACGGCCACGATAAAACTCGAGCTCACCTGACCCAGCGGCTTCAAATCGGAAATCTGATCAGGACGCGGCAGGCTGGCCGGCGCATCACCATTCGGACCCGCCAGGTTCGCGGCCCAATTTCCAACCGTGGATCCTCGCGTCAATCCTGGTTCGGTGGACAATCCGCCCTGTCCGAATGCTAGTCGCTGTTCTATAGGCCTGGGCGGGGCAGAAGCTAAATCAAAACCGCCGTCCGAGCCCACGCCGGAACCTACACCGAAGTCTTCGGACGCCGGAATGGCGGCCCGTGGAATCCCTAATTGCCCCGCAGCTTCGCCAATTCCCAGCTCTCTAGTAGAAAACTCGGCAGTCGTCGCCGCCATCGAGATTCCCACGCCCGCCCCCGGTGTTCGTATGGGCTGGGTGCCGCCCGCCGCAGTCGCAAAGCTCGCTATTGCGCGTGAGCCCGTCAATGTCTGGCGGATGGTGTCGCGCGTAAAATCGTGAACAAACTGCGGCCGCCGGAAACGCACCTCGATCTTGGCGGGGTGCACATTCACATCCACTTCGTCATACGGCATGTCTAGAAATAAGAGGGTCGCGGGAAAAACGCCGGCAGGCAAAATATTGCGGTAGGCTTCATGAATGGCGTGCAGGATCAGCCGGTCACGCACCAGCCGGCGATTGACGAACACATAAATTCCGTTGCGATTCGCGCGTTGTACTTCCGGGCGCGAGGTGAAGCCACTAATCGTCAGCGTGGATTTCTCTTCTTCGGGCTCCAGCGCCGGCTCGGTAATTGCGGAGCGAAGCGCCGACGTTACCGCAGGAATCTCCGCCAGTTCGTCGAGGGCCTGCTTTCCAAAAAGCTGATACACACGCTCGGCCAATTTTTCTACTGGAGAGCAATTGATGATTTCCTGAGTTGGCGTGGCCAGCACGAAATGTTTCGATGGATTGGCCAGCGCGTAGTGCGTCACCAGCGAAGCAATGTGCCCTAGCTCGGTGGTGTCGGATTTTAGAAATTTCCGGCGAGCGGGCACGCTGTAAAAAAGATCAGCAACGCTGATGGTAGTTCCCGCCGCCAGCCCGGCAGGTTTTACTCCGATTAATTTACCGCCTGCAAACTCAACGCGCGTGCCTTCCGCTTCCGCGGAGTCGCGTGTTTCGAGTGTTAGCCTGGACACCGCCGCGATGGTTGGAAGCGCTTCACCGCGAAATCCCAGCGTAGCGATAGAAAGCAAGTCATCGGCGGTGCGCAATTTACTGGTGGCATGCCGTTCGAAGGCCAGGAGCGCATCATCGTGGGTCATGCCGTGCCCATCGTCAATCACACGAATCATGCGCCTGCCGCCCGATTCCGTCTCCACGCGAATGGTGCTGGCGCCTGCATCCAGTGCGTTTTCGAGCAACTCCTTCACCACTGAGGCGGGCCGTTCCACAACCTCGCCTGCGGCAATTTTATTCGCCACCGCTTCTGCCAATATGCGTATTCGAGACATAAATTGTTTCAGTGGCTCCTGGCCACGGTCTCGCGATCGGTCATGAGCCGCTTTCGAAGATGCGAATCCCGAGTTGATCGAGTTGTTCTTTGTCGACTTCACTCGGCGATTCCGCCATCAAATCGACTGCCGCGGTGGTTTTGCCGAATGCGATTACTTCGCGAATGGATTTTTCGCCAGCCAGCAGCATCACAAGGCGGTCCAGCCCTAATGCGATGCCGCCATGGGGCGGCGTGCCGTACGTGAGTGCGTCGAGAAAAAACCCGAAGCGCCGGCGCAGTTGCTCTTCCGTAAGTCCAAGGGCCTTAAACAGGCGCTCCTGCACGTCCTGACGGTGGATTCGGATACTTCCCGAACCTAGTTCTACGCCATTCAAAACCAGATCGTAGCCCTTGGAGCGCACTTCCCATGGCGCCGACTCAAGTTTGTCCAGGTCCTCGTCGACAATTCCAGTGAACGGGTGTTGCGCGCTGACCCACGTTTTGTCGGAATTGCTCCATTCGAAAAGGGGAAAGCCGGTGAGCCACAGAAATTTCCACTGAGTTTTGTCAATGACACCAAGCGCCTCGCCAAGCTGCAATCGCAGTTGCCCGGCCACCAACGCCGCTGCTTCCGTGCCTTTGATTTCTTCCTTCGCGGAAACGGCCACGATCAGGTCGCCGGTTTTCGCGGCACAGAGTTCCACGATCTTCTTTACGTTTTCGGCGCCGATCAGTTTTTCTACCGTGGAGGTCGCGCCTTCTGCGGCGAGCTTCACAAAATAAGCACCGCGCGCGCCAGCGGCTTTGGCCTTTTCGGTGAGTTCATCCAATTGTTTGCGCGAATATCCGGCGGCGCCAGGAGCCGCGAACGCAAAAACATTGCCTTCAATCTGCAACTTCGACTTGGCCTCGGCAGGAAAAGCTTCCGTGACCTCGTGGAGTTCCATGTCAAATCGCATGTCCGGCTTGTCACTGCCATACTTGCGAACCGCATCCTTATAAAGCATGTGAGGAAATGGCGCCACGGCTTTAATTCCCGCGACCGCACAGCCGCGCACCATCACGGTTTCGATCACACTGAAAATATCTTCCTGGCGCGGAAAGGACATTTCCACGTCCAGTTGAGTGAACTCTGGCTGGCGGTCAGCGCGCAAATCTTCGTCGCGAAAACACTTCACGATTTGAAAGTAGCGGTCCAATCCGGCGATCATTAGAATCTGCTTAAAAATTTGCGGAGATTGCGGCAAAGCGTAAAACTGGCCGTGATGCACGCGGCTCGGAACCAGATAATCGCGAGCGCCTTCTGGCGTGGAGCGCGTTAGCACGGGTGTTTCGATCTCAAGAAAGCCCAATTCGTCCATCGTGCGGCGAATTTCCAGAAATATTTTGTGGCGCAACGCCAGATTGCGATGCGGCCGCGGCCGGCGCAGATCTAGATAGCGGTAGCGTAGCCGAGTCTCTTCTGCCGCATTGATATCGTCTTCAATTTGAAACGGCGGCGTCTTAGCAGTATTTAAAATGTGCAGCCGCGAAGCCAGAATCTCAACTTCGCCAGTGGCAAGCTCTGGATTGGATTTCTGCCGCTGGATCACCTTACCTTCGACGGCCACTACGAATTCCGAGCGAGCTTGTTCCGCCTTGGCATGGGCTTCCGGATGGGTCTCCTTGTTGAAAACCACCTGCACAATTCCGGAGCGATCGCGAACGTCCAAAAACAGCAAATTGCCCAGATCGCGGCGACGCGCGACCCATCCCATCACGATCACATCGCGACCGGCATCTGTTGCGCGCAACTCGCCGCAGTAATTTGTTCTCTTCACATCCCCCAGAGAATCCAGCAAGACTTTTATCTCCTCAAAATCTTAATTACTTAGGTCCGTTGTTGCGCGGCCGGGCTGGTCTCTCGCAAATACTCCAGCAGCTCGCTCTCGCTATATTTTTTTTGCGATCCGTCGGCCAGGGTCTTCAAGGTC
The DNA here is from genome assembly GCA_035996445.1 of Candidatus Acidiferrum sp. GTDB lineage: Bacteria > Acidobacteriota > Terriglobia > Acidiferrales > UBA7541 > Acidiferrum. The sequence goes on from DASYJM010000038.1 coordinate 15,261, forward strand.
CATTCACCGGAACTTACTTCGTCTTCGCCTAATATAAGCGCGTAACGCGAGCCCAGTTTATCGGCCTGGCTGAGCGCCTTTCCGAATTTTTGCTCAGTCGCAGGCAATTCCACGCGATAGCCCGCCCCGCGCAAATCTTTCGCCGCGCGAATCGCCGTGGCGAATGCCTTATCGCCCATCCACGCGATGTAGATGTCACGTCCCGGTGGTGGCGGGGCCTTGCCACTTTCCTGCAGCGATAAAATCAAGCGATCTTCGCCGATTGCGAATCCAATTCCCTTCGTGGGAGGGCCGCCGAGCAACTCCACCAGGCCGTCATAGCGGCCGCCGCCGCAAACCGCGTTCTGCGAACCCAAGCCTTGCGCGGTAATCTCAAAAGTCGTGCGCATGTAATAGTCCAGCCCACGCACGAGCCGCCAGTTTTCGCGATAAATGACCCCACGCAGTTCCAGTTGCCGCTTTACTTCCGCGAAGTGCTCCGCGCAGTCGGCGCAAAGATGCGCCGCCATGTGCGGCAACCCAGCGATAATCTCTTGCTCGCTCGGCAGTTTGGAGTCCAGTACGCGTAGCGGATTGGTGTCGATGCGCCGCTGGCTGTCCGCTCCCAACTTGTCTTTCACTTTCTGAAGCTCGCTACGTAACACGTCTACGTATTTTGCACGGCATTCGCGGCAACCAATGGAATTGATGTCGAGTTCCAAGCCTTGCAGTTCGAGCTCGTCGAAGAAGGTCATGACCATTTCGATGACTTCCGCGTCGATGCCGGGAGAATCGTTTCCACCCAGCACTTCCGCACCGATCTGGTGAAACTGGCGATATCGGCCCTTCTGCGGCCGCTCACGCCGAAACATCGGGCCCATGTAGTACAACTTCACCGGTTGCGGAAGCTGTTGCATGTGGTGCTCAATATAGGCGCGACAAACTGAGGCCGTCGCCTCAGGACGCAAACTGATCATCGACTCATCGCGATCCTCGAAGGTATACATTTCCTTAGACACTACATCAGTATCAAGGCCGATCGAGCGTGCGAACAATTCCGTGGGTTCAAGAATTGGCAGGCGAATTTCGCTAAAACCGAACGTGCCGAAAACGGCGTGCGCGGTTTCTTCGACGTGGTTCCAAAGCGGCGTTTCCGCCGGGAGTAAATCCCGCACGCCCTTAATGGCTTGAAATTTGCGAGGCTTCGCCGCGGGCTTGGATTGCTGTCCGGTTGCTGAACTTTCACTCAATCGCGGCTTCCTCACGATAAATATTTTTGTATTCCACGTAGCGCTTAGCGTAAGCGGCGATTGAAGCGCGATCCGATTCCGTTAGCGGCCGCTTCACTTTGGCGGGCGCGCCCATCACCAGATTGCCTGGCGGAATCACGGTGCGCTCCGTAACCAGCGTGCCAGCGGCAATGATGCTTCCCGCTCCGATTCTCGCGCCGTTCAGAATAATGGCACCCATTCCTATCAGGCAAAGCGATTCGATGGTGCAGCCGTGGAGAGTCACACAATGCCCAACAGTGACATCGTCGCCCAGCACCAGCGGCCACTCATCGCGCATGACATGCAGCACGCAACCGTCCTGCACGTTGGTGCGTGCACCGATGCGAATGTGATGCACGTCGCCGCGAATAATCGTGCCCGGCCACACGCTGGCATCTTCGCCGATGGTTACGTCGCCGATAATTACGGCGGCGGGGTCGATCCACGCACTGGCAGCAATTTGCGGCCACTTCCCGCGAAAGGCTCGAATGTCCGGAACTCTAGCCAATATTCCCCGTGGTTCGCAGCTTGAGACGCAACAGCCGCGTTATCTTGCCTTCTATCTTAATGGGGATTGTGTTTCGAGCAAAGAAATCGAGTCTGTGACGGGCGGCGGCGGATCGCTTTGCGCAGCCGGTCCTGTCTTGGCCTGCAATTAGTCGATTTGCACCGACGGGCCAGTCGCGGTAGCGCCAACTTCCGCAAGCCGTGCGGTCACCGCGCGCGCTAACACAAAAAGACTTTTTGCCCCCGCGGCATTTTCGCCTAGCGCAGTCACCGGCTTGCCGGTATCACCACCCACGCGAATGCGTGGATCAATTTCAATTTCGCCCAGCAGCGGCACGCCATATTCCCTTGCGGTCGTGGCGCCATCGCCGTGACCAAAAATGTCCACGGCTTTGCCGCAGTGCGGACAAGAGAACGTGCTCATATTTTCGACCACGCCCAACACTTCTACGTTTACCTGGCGAAACATTTCAATGGCCTTGCGCACGTCTGCCAACGCGACAGTCGAAGGGGTGGTAACAATGACGGCGCCGGTCACGGCTACGGTCTGGATGAGCGTCAGTTGCACGTCGCCCGTGCCGGGCGGCAGATCGATCAACAAATAATCCAATTCGCCCCAATCGACGCTGCGCAAAAATTGGGTGATCACGCTGTGCAGCATGGGTCCGCGCCAGATCATGGGCTTGTCGCCAGGATTCAAAAGGCCCATGGAAATCATCTTGATGCCCTGCGCCATCACCGGAATGATGCGCTTGTCCTGGGTGGCTTGCGGTTCTGTATGGGTGCCCAGCATGATCGGCACATTGGGCCCGTACACGTCGGCGTCCATCAATCCAACTTTGTGTCCAAGCTTCGCAAGCGCCAAGGCAAGATTTACGGCGACGGTGGTTTTTCCTACGCCACCTTTTCCGCTGGCAATCGCTACGAGGTTTTTCACGCCGGGAATTGGCTGACGTACGGGCTGCTGCATGGGACCTGTTCCTGGCGGCATTTTGGTTGATCCTTTGGATTTGCTCTCGCGCTGATACGAAACTATGTCAGTTTAGAACAATTCGCGTTCACGATTATCGAACGAGCCGCGCGCCGTGATCAGACATTCGCGCCGTGACACTTTTTGTACTTTTTGCCTGATCCGCAGGGACACGGATCGTTGCGTCCCACTTTCGCAGCCGCGCGAACGGGCTTTGGAGCTTCGGCTTGCGCCGGGCCAGTTTGATATTGCAGATCGCGTTGCTGTCTCGACTGCTTACGTTCGATTTCGCGCGCCACGGAAGGCAAATGCTGCGGCGTTGAATTTTGCGATTCCGAGTCACCTAAAGAGGCTCGCGCTGCGGCGCTAGCCATAGCACTCCGCGCATCCGCCCTGGGAGGCCGAGGCGGTTCGGGGCGCTGCTCCAATTGCTGCGGCGGCTCTCCTTGCTGCACCTGAATGTGGAACAAATAGCGCACCGTTTCATTGTCAATGCGCGCCATCATGTCCTCGAAAAGAGTGAACGCTTCCTTTTTGAACTCGACCAGCGGATCTTTTTGACCGTATCCGCGCAGCCCGATGCCCTCTTTCAAATGATCGAGCGAAAGAAGATGATCTTTCCATTGCGAGTCAACAACGTCGAGAATGATGCGGCGTTCCAGCCAGCGCATCAGGTCCGCACCGAATTGCGTTTCTTTTTCCGCGTAGCGCGTGCTGACCGCTTCGGCAGCGGCATCAGAAAGCGCGTCGTGGGTCAGCGTGCCCGGATCGGCGCCCGCGGCTTTCGCATCGATGCCAAATTGGGCATTCATTTCCGCCAAAAACTGGGTGGTATTCCATTGATCGGGATGCTGTTCGCGCGGGCAAAAGGTATTTACCAGCTCGCGGGCCACATCTTCCGCGATGCCCAGAACATAATCGCGCTGATCTTTGCCTTCGAGCGCTGAGCGGCGAATGCCATAAATGGTTTCGCGCTGCTTGTTCATCACATCGTCGTATTCCAACAAATGTTTGCGGGCATCAAAGTTTTGCGCTTCCACGGATTTCTGCGCGTTTTCAATGCGCCGAGAGATCAAGCCAGATTCGATGGGAACGCCTTCGGTCATGCCCAGGCGGAACATCAGCGCCTTGACACGTTCGCCGCCGAAAATGCGCATCAAGTCGTCTTCCAGCGAGAGGAAAAAGCGCGACGATCCGGGATCGCCCTGGCGACCCGCACGGCCACGCAATTGATTATCGATGCGCCGGGCTTCGTGGCGTTCGGTGCCCAGAATGTGCAAGCCGCCGAGGGCTACAACTTCGTCGTGTTCCGCTTTGCACTGCTCCGCGAACTGATTGTAGATCGGCTTCCACTGATCGGCGGGAACCTGGAAAATTTTGCCTTCGTGTTGGAACAGGACCATCGGCGCTACAGGCGCTGCCGTGCCGTTGCCAGTCCCATCAACAGCGGCAATCACCGCGGGAGCCGCAGCATACGGCATAGCCATTTTGTTTTTCAGGAAATAATCGCGCGTCATCTGTTCGGGATTTCCACCGAGCAGGATGTCTGTGCCGCGACCAGCCATGTTGGTAGCCACGGTTACCGCGCCTTTGCGACCGGCCTGCGCAACGATACGAGATTCGCGCTCGTGTTGCTTGGCGTTCAAAACCTCATGAGGAATCTTTGCCGCTTTCAAGAGCGAGGAAATCGTTTCGGACTTTTCGATCGAAATCGTGCCGACCAGTACCGGCTGCCCGCGTTCGTGATAATGGCGAATACCATTAGCGAAGGAATCGTCTTCCTGCATGATGCCGTTTACCACGGCGGTAAATTTTTCTTTTTCCGTGCGGTAAACGATGTCGGGATGCTCTTTACGAATCAAATTGCGGTTGGTGGGAATCACCACGACGTCGAGGTTATAAATCTTGCTGAATTCTGCGGCTTCCGTTTCCGCCGTACCGGTCATACCGGCCAGTTTTTTATACATACGGAAGTAATTCTGAAAGGTAATGGTGGCGAGAGTCTGATTTTCGCGCTCGATCTTCACGCCTTCCTTGGCTTCTACGGCCTGGTGCAATCCATCTGACCAGCGGCGGCCGGGCATCTGGCGCCCGGTAAATTCATCGACAATGATGACCTCGCCGTTTTTGATGACGTAGTCCACGTCATTTTTGTACAGCGTGTGCGCACGCAGCGCCTGATAGACGTGGTGAATCGATTCCATGTGTGCGGGGTCGTATAAGTTGCCGAGACCGAGCAGCCGTTCGGTCTTGCTGACGCCTTCTTCGGTGAGCGTGGCGGTGCGATGTTTTTCATCGATGGTGTAATCGATATCCTGGATCAATTTGGGAATAATCTTGTCAATCTTGGCGTATTTGTCCGTGGACTCTTCCGAAGGGCCAGAAATGATCAACGGGGTGCGCGCTTCGTCAATAAGGATGGAGTCCACTTCGTCGACGATAGCGAAGTGATGGCCGCGCTGGACGCAATTGGCGAGGTCATATTTCATATTGTCGCGGAGATAGTCGAAGCCAAATTCGTTGTTCGTGCCGTAGGTAATGTCCGCGTGATAAGCGGCCCGGCGCTGCTGGTCGTCCAGGTCATGCACGATAACGCCAACGCTCAGGCCCAGCGCGCGATACAAAGGACTCATCCACTCGGCGTCGCGGCGCGCCAAATAATCGTTGACGGTAACAATGTGTACGCCCCGCCCGGCTAGCGCGTTCAAACAGGCAGGCAAAGTGGCTACCAGCGTTTTTCCTTCGCCAGTTTTCATTTCGGCGATCTTGCCTTCGTGCAGAACCATGCCGCCGATTAATTGCACATCGAAATGACGCATGTTCAGAAAGCGCCAGCCGGCCTCGCGCACCAACGCAAAGGCGGGCACGATCGCTGGCTCTAGCGCCTGCTGCATCAATTCGCGAAAAGTGGGCTCCGCGGGATCGGCGTCCTTGAGGCGCTCCTGTACCTGACCTTTGAGCTCCGCAAAGCGCAGCTTCAGATCCTCATCGGATAGCGCCTTCACCTCAGGTTCAAGCGCGTTGATCGAAGCAATGAGGGGCTGCAGCTTCTTTACATCGCGCTCGTGTTTGGTGCCGATAAATCGCGCGACGACTCTATCCAGTATTTGTGCTGCTTCCATGTAGTGGTTCGCCGTTTCCTGACGGTTTTCTGCGTGTAGGTTCGAACAAAGCGATACAGCTATCTGTGTACGGTCATCTTATTCTAACTTGTTGGATGCGTTCACGCCAAGAATCGCAATAGTCAGCTCCCAAACGGGGAGCTGGTTACCCCGAGCGTCCGGACGGTTTAATTGGTCCGATCTCTAGAAACAGGTGAATCCCAATACCGACCAGGCCGGCACGTTGGCGGCGCGCCGCGCATCAAGAGTCGACCCTATGGTCGCTTTGGGCTACGAGTAGATCGATGATCGCACGGCCCGGACGGGCGCATTTTTTTCGAGCTTCTTATTTCATTAGTTCGTTGACTTCGCTGTAAGGAATATTGCGATCCAGGAAGGTATGGTAGGTACCCTTTTGCAGTAATTCGTCGGCCGCGTCCCTCGCTACGGCGAGTGTTGCGCGCATGATTGCTGAACCCACGCTCAACCGCGCTATCCCGATATGTTGCAAATCAGCCACCGGCGGCATCCCGGGGCCAGCCAAGACATTCAGAGGGCTCGGCACACTACGAACCAGCTGTGTAAGTGTGGGCATATCCGTAACACCGGGCACGAATAGACAATCTGCGCCCGCTTGGCGATAAGCATTGAGGCGACGCACGGTCTCAGCGAATCTAGTCGCAGGCTCGCCAACTTTGGCGAGGTAAACATCCGTGCGAGCGTTGATGACCACGCGAATGCTCATGTTATCCGCCGCTTCGCGCGCTGCTCGAATACGCTCGATTTGCTGTTCCAGAGCAAACAGCGGTCGCCTGGAGTCTCCCGTGGCATCTTCAAGATTGAAGCCGATGGCGCCTGCATTCATGACGGCGCGAATCGACTCATGCAGTTCTTTTGGCGAATCCGCGTAACCGGATTCTATGTCGGCGGTGACGGGTACATCTACCACACGCGTGATACGCGCGACCGCTTCCATCATTAATTCCCGGGGCACGTTTTGTCCGTCGGCATAACCGAGCGTTGCGGCGATTCCTGCGCTGGTGGTGGCAATTGCTCGCGCGCCGGCCTTCACAAACAATCGCGCAGTAACGGCATCCCAGGCGTTAGGGAGAATTAACGTGGGAGGACCATGGTGCATGCTACGAAAGGCATCTGCTTTGGCGTTGAGTCCAATCGTCATTTGTTTTCTCGGCGTGCTCCATGGCCTGAATAAAGCGGCCCTAAGAAACGGCTCATGTTGTATAACGTCTTAGCCGAACCGTGTTGCTGCGGACGATATTATGAATAATTTGAAGGCGATTGGGCGGGTCTTTTTTGCGATCCCGATCCTGGTATTTGGCGTTCAATACCTTACTTATGGACGATTCGTTCGAGGGTTACCCCCGGTGCCGCCATGGGCTCCTGGGGGAGCAGCAGCGGCCTATTTGACGGGAGCTTTACTCGTCGCGGCCGGCGTTTGTATCCTGGCGAATGTTCAGGTGCGATGGTCAGCCGCGGTATTAGGTACGTTCTGCTTCGTGTGCGTCGTTGCGTTGCATACCATGAGATTAACCAGGGTCATACATCAGGGCGACGAACGCACCGGGGCCTTTGAAGCTTTGGCGTTAGCTGCCTCGGCTGGGGTGCTGGCCGGAAGCTCACCTGCTGGCGTGCGTGTTTTTCAAGGATGGCAATCGTTTACCGACGCACTCGGCAAGGTTGGGATTTATCTGTTTGCATTTGCCATGCTGATTTTTGGCGTGCAACACTTCATGTATGCGGCTTACATCGCCACATTGATCCCGGCTTGGATGCCCGCGCACTTATTTTTAGCATATTTTGCTGGAGTTGCGTTTATCGCGGCGGCGATAGCTATCGCGAGCCGGATACAAGGGCGTCTGGCAGCCCAGTTGTTGGGACTCATGTTTCTCTTGTGGACGGTTCTGCTGCATGCTCCGCGGGTATTTGCTCATATCCACAACAAAGACGAATTGACCAGCCTGTTTGTCGCGTTGGCAATGAGCGGGGGTTCCTTCATCGTGGCCGGAGCGCTTTCAAAATCAAGGTAAGAAGTACATGAAACTAACCTGCGAAAACAAATCGATTCGCCGCTGGTGCAGTGCTAACCCCAGTTCACCGGAGGATTCGCCAGAGACCAGAAATCTGGAGCGGGGTGCTCAAATTCAATACCCACCCTGGTTAATCCCGCGTTAGGAAGTCCGACGTAGACGACCTTACCTTCGAGTTCATCCCAATTTTTTCGATTAAACAATTGCACTTTCTGGCCGACGGAAACGCTGGCTTTCAGAGCCAACAAAACACCATGAGCGCTGGCGCTCAAGGTGAATGTTTCTTCGCGAAAATCCTTCCCGCTTTCGGCGCGCCCTTTTATAACCAGCGGCACATCTAGCGGAATTCGTTGGCTACGTCTTTCTGCAATGGCGGCTGGCATATATTCACCTCTGCAGCGCGGTCGGAAGGTAGACGAAGAATCGTAAAGAGCGGTTTCAGAGTACCGAATCGAGGGGCAAAAAATCTACTGTCCTTTGGTACCTAATTTAGGTGGTCATATGGCTAGTAGACTATAGCCGGCCAGACTTCATATCTAAGAGTTTTCTCAGACTTAGAGCGCTGGTCAGCGGGCAATTGCAGTATCAACTGGTGGAGCCGTGGTGACGGCGTCTTCTTCGATGGCAGGCACGAGGCGCGTAAGTTTTCCGGCGAGCAGGCGACGGTATTTGGTGCGCTCGTCAAGATTCATGTCCACGATTTCAAAAGCCATGTCCTGCGCGCGGTAATCGCGCATTAACGCAGTGGCTTGCAAGCTGCGCAAACCCAATTGCAGTTTGAGCTGGACATGTGTGCCAGGCGCAAGGTGGCGGTTGATCGTAGCCACACCGCCGGCCAGACTGGCGGTTTTTATTTCCAGGCGGCAATTCTCTTTCAAGTTGGTGCTGACAGCGGTAAGCGGCTTTCTGAGGCGCACGCGCGTATGCCGGCGTTGGCGAACAAATTTCGAATTGGCCAGGATTGTTAACGGGGCAAGCGTCAGATCTTCATTTTCGATGCCGCTCTTGGGCAGAAATTCTTGCGCCCATCCGAGGTCGAGTTTTTCTAGGGCTTGCAGAGCGGCGATGCGCAGCTCCTGCGAATGTGTCCAGCCAAACACTTTCTTCCCGCTGGCAATACGCTTCAGCGCTGCAACGGATTCCGTTGCAGGAATGCGGCCCAGCGCCTCTACCGCTTTTACGCGTAGATACTGACCGGAGCCGATGGGCAAATCGCCGTCGACGATGGTCAACAAGCGGCCGAGCGCTTCACGGTCGCCGGACACGCCAATTTCATCGATGACCAGTGGCATGACCAGGGGGTCCACATAGTCCAGAATATCCAGCAAAATGCGGCAGCGTCCCGTTGCACCACTGCCGGAAATCTGGCGCACAATGCGATCCTGGGCGCTACGTGCAAAGTCCTTGATGCGGCCCGGCAGAAACACTTCCACGGCTTGTGGGTCCAGCTTGCTAAGCAAGCCAACCATTTCAACGGCTTCGGCAACGAGCCCACCCCGCAGCGTGCTGCGCAGATATTGCAGGCCTTCTTCACCCAGATCACCTGCCAGATTGGCGATATTCTCGGCATCCTGACGATGACTGCAGCGATTGAAACGCGCGGAAAGCTGTTCCATGGCTGCTTGCGGCAAAAGTTTTAAGACTCCAGTGAGGCCGGCAGCAACCTGGCGAGCGCGCAGCGCTTCATCGACAAAATCGGGCACGCGTTCTTCAATGCCCATTTTGCCGCGCAAAGTGCGCGCGATCCCCGGACGCTGCGCTTCAACGCCATCTAATAATTCGAGCGCCTGCTCCATGGCGGAAAAGGAGCGACTGGATGCGGCTTCCTGGCTAAGCCGCACGAAGGCAGCGCTGACCGTACCTTGCACTTCTGCATTTTGCTCGACACTCAGGCGAAGACCGACATGCCGCAGCGCTTCCCCAAGAAGTCTTGGATCGGCTTTGGAGTAAAGTTCCGCCATCTCAGATAAACCGGCAGCGGCTTTTTTGCGCGCATCGGCTTCTTCGCTGTCGGCGCAGGAGGCATAGTTCTGCAGAATCTCTATGGCTTCGGTGACGTTTCCTTTTTCCAGCAGGCCAGCGACGTAGGACTGCACGTTACGCGGTGGAATGCACCACGCATCTTCGGAAAGCAAAACACTCTGCTTACCGCTTTCCGGCACGGCGGCCCAGAATTGGCGGTCGAGGATTTCGCGGTGGGATTCCACCAGAATTCCGGCGTCGGTCATTTTATTTTCGTGCGCGCCAAGAATATTGCGGAGGCTTTCAATCTCTTGGTTCATGCGGTCAAGCATCTGGCGAACGGCGCTGACTTTTACATCGCCATGCTCGAATTGCTCGAGGGCGAAACGGATAGCGAGGTGCTCGGCCAACTGCACCAGCATGGTTTCATCGGGTTTGGCTTGCGTGGTTTGGGACGCCAAACCGGCGATGGCCTGGCGCAGGGTGGCCTGCGCTGTGCCTGGCAATTGCGCAATCTGTTGTTGGAATGTGCCGGCGCCGGCAATTCCAGTTTGACCGGACGCTATCTGGCCAAAACTTGTGAGCGCGCCGAGAATTTTGAACATCTCAGCTTCACTGGGGGCGACACTTTTTCCGCTCGAATAACTTGGGACCAGGCCCTCTGGCACGCCTGCGCCAGCGGGAATCCAGTAACCACCGGCGTCGCCACCCGGGGATGAAGTGGAAAGTTCGTGGCCCGGGCCGGTTGCAAAATCGCCATCCGGATTTCCCGTACCTGGAACTCCGGGACCGGTCGCCGTTGTTCGGCGCGTGCCGACAGATGTGCCGGCGCCCGCTGCTCCACCGGATCCTGGGCCACTCGAACCCTCGACGTGCGAACCTTGGGCGGCTGCAATCAACTCCAATAATTTTTTTGGATCGTTAAGCCACTGCTTGAATTGATCCTGACCGGCATCGCCGAGCGAGGCAACAGCAAGCTGCGCGGCAACGCTTGCATCTTTCAGGCGCGCGTCAGTGGCGATGAAGCAGATTTCGTTGATGCGCAAGCCGCGTGCTCCCACTAGAGCGGATTTAAGTTGCAATGCCAGCTCAGCAGGTTTGGCTTTGCTGGTGGGAAAGGCCCGCGCGAAGCGTCGCAATTCCTCATAGGTCACAATCGGAAAAAATTGAACGCTGGCAATTCCCGCGGTAGAAAGCAACAGCGCAAACTGCCTTTCCGCGGGAGCACCTTCGAGCGGAACGCCATCAAGCAATAATTGTGAACCCGTAGCACCCAGGAGCAGCCCGGATTCAGAGGCGGGGGGGATGGCCCCCTGCAGCTCACGCCAAGCGATGTCCAGATGCTCGATAGTGCGACTATGGTCGTAGCCGTAGAGGCGCGCGAACTTCAAGAGAATATTCAGGCTGCGGACGAAAGCGCGAGCTGAGGCTGAGTGTGGATCTATTTTCATGACGCACCGGAGAGTCCTGTAATAGGACTTCCTCTCTAGTACCCTAGGTTCCAGAACGGTCCCGTGCAATGGTACATAGGTCCTATGTGTCCAGCGGGTCAAGTAACGGGCAGGTGGCAAAGTTCGAACGCTAGAACCGTTTGCGACAATACGGCGAGCGATTTAATTTTTGGAGAGGGCGATGCGTCCGCGGCGCCGGGTGCGATTGATGGGGGCAGCGGGTGGGGGCAATGAGCCGAGTTCAAGCAGCAATTTTCTCAGGCGCGAACGCTCTTCCAAGTCCATTTCCACGAACTCAAAAGCCATGGCTTGGGGACGGGCGCCGCGAACAATCGCTTGAGCTTTAATATTTCGTACGCCTGAAGATATTTTCAGATTGATGATCGAACCAGGCGCCAGATTACGCTCTCCGGAACCGATGCCGCCGCCAAGATTTAACTCAGGAATGGACAACCTGAAATTCTCTCGAAGGTTCGTCGTGGTGACAATCACGTTGCGCGAAAGTTTCAGGCGCGCATAACGACGCTGGCGGATGACAGAAGCGTTGGGCTCGGGGTCCGTTGGACCGAGTGCCAAGTCCTTGTGATCGATTCCACAGCTAGTCACCTTTTGAGTTCCGAGAGGCGGGTTAATCAGGATTAAGGCCTGCGCCGCCGCGATGCGCAACTCACTCGGGTAGGTCCAACGCCACAACTGCTTGGCGTCAAGAATGCGCTCGAGGGAATGGCCGGCGCGCGTGGCACGCAATCGTCCCAAAGCCTCAGTGGCTTTAACGCGGGCGAAACCGGGGGTTTGGTCGTCGTCGACGAGATGCATAAGCTTGGCGATGCATTCGGGACGCCCAGACATGCCCATTTCGTCGATAGCTAGCGGACGAATCACGACGTCGAGAAAATCGTAAAGGGCCACGAGCAAACGGGCGCGCTGCTCAGCGGGGACGGAAGAGAGTTGACGGACGGTGCGGTCATGCGCGGAGCGTGGCCATTGTTCAAGACGACTCGGCAACAATTTTTCGACAGCATCAGGGTCAAGTTGACTAAGAAGGCCAATGACCTCGGCAGCTTCCGTTGCAGGAGCGGTCTGCAAAGTTTCAACCAAGCGATGAGTCGCGTCATCGCCGAGGCCGCGAGCCATGTTACCCAGGAGCTCACAATCCTCGCGGAATCCGCAGTGTCCAAATCTGTTCGTGAGATATTGCAAGGTGGCCTGCGGCATTAACGCCAAAATCTCGGGCAAGCCGTCGGGGAGCTGGCCGTTGCGCAGAGCCTCTTCGACGAATTCGGGGAGACGTTCTTCGGCGCCGATGCGGGGACGTAAGTTCTGCGTAGCACCGGGACGCTGTATCTCAATGCTTTCGAGAGAGGCCAAGGCCTGATGAATCGCGGCATAGCAACGCTTGGCTGCGGCCTCCTGGCTGAGACGAACAAAGGTCGCCCCAACTAGCATCTGCAGCTCCGGCTCGCGTTCCACAGCTAGCTGGTTTCCTGTACGGCGGATTGCGTCCATCAGCGCACTGCCATCGCCGCTGCCATAAAGCTCGGCGAGATCGGAGATCCCGATCGCAATCGTCCTTCGAGCTTCGGGCGCTTCCATCGCGATACAAGTGACGTAATTCAGAAGAACTTCGTTGACAGTTTTTAGTTCGCCGCGACGGAGCATATCTTCAAGGTAGACGCGAATATTGCGAGGGGGTACACACCAAGCCTCTTCGGAGGTCAAAACCTCTTTTTTATTTTCTTCCGGCACTTGCTGCCAGAATTCCTGATCGAGGAGTTCAGTGGGGGATTGAACAGAAAGGCCGGCGCTGGCCATCATCTCTTCCTGAGCCCCAAGTATCTTACGTAAGGCTTCAATCTCCGTGTTCATGCGATCCAGGAGCTGTTTTACGGCGTTGACGCGCAATTCGCCCCGCTCATAGCTATCGAGCGCGAAGCGAATGGCCACGTGCTCCGCAAGCTTGAGCAGCATGGGCTTGTCTGGCGCTTCCGTGGGCGCCTGGGCGGCCAAACCGGCCAGGGCCTGCTGCAACGTATATTGTGCGCGAACGGGCATGGCGCTGAGCCTGGATTGGAAAGTGGGCATATCCATCCGAGCGTCCGGGTTCTTGCGCGACTTTCCAAGCTGCGAGAACAAACTTAAGACAGAGCGGATTTCTTCTTCCGCCACGGAGTAAGTGGCACCAAGAGTAACAGTGGTCGGGGGCAACCTTGACTCAGGGGACCCGGACACCTCCGTTCTCAATAATGCCGAGGCGGATCGCCACCGGCCCAAAGGGGGAGGCTCGATTCCCGAAGTTTGGTTTCCTCCGGATTCTGTCTCACTCCCTAATCCCAGGCCGGAACCGCTTCCACTACCCGCTCCGGATCCGCCCCCCGCGCCAGAACCGCTACCTGATCCAAACCCCGGACCAGTTCCACCGCCAGAGCCGGTTCCGCCACCGGAACCGCCACCGCGAGACTCCCAAAGATCGGCCCCGCCCGAGCCTCGGGACGGCCCTTCCCCTCCACTACCTTTCGAACCGGGACCTCCAGGACCGCCCCCGGCTCCGCCACGGGAACTTTCCGCCGCCAGAATCATTTGCAACAAGCGGTTAGGATCATTGAACAAGTCCTGGAATTTGTCGCCGGTGGCGCCAAGAACTTTTGCGGCAAGATTTGCGGCGGTTTTTATTCC
>DASYJM010000039.1:0-5645 GCA_035996445.1 Candidatus Acidiferrum sp.
ATAAAGCCGCGTCGGGATTAGAAGCCACAGCAATGTTCGCTTCCAGTCCCATCTGTATGACGCGCTGCGCGATATCGTGCGCTATCTTGGGTAGCGGGCCAAGCAACGGGGCGAGCCCATCGAGATTCAAAATCGCGGCGCCCTGTGCTGTGTCTTCTATTTCCGGAGAAAAAGATTGCGCACAATCCAACAATGCCGCGTGGGCTGAGGCTTCCTGTGATTCCGAGCGAGCACGCAGCACCAGGTTTTCCCAGGCTTCCAGTTGCGACTTGGTGGCGCCTGTATCCACCCCCATTTGGCGTGCTCGTTCATTGATCGCCATAACTTTCTGTAGCGGAGGGCGCCCACTGAGCACCGCGACCGGACAGTCGCGTAACGCGGGCTCGAAGCGGAGGATGGCTTGAGCTGGGAAGTCGGGAATGAAGATGAAGGCAAAAATTTTGCTTTTAACTTTTGTCATCCCGAGCGACGCGAGGGATGCCTACTCGTCCACAAATGTATGCCGGAAATAGGGGTCCCTCGCTGCGCTCGGGATGACAATTTATTTCTATCCCACCCAAGATGCCCAGCTTTTAAAACTTGTTGTCGTTTGCGTAGGTTTCCGTTCCGATCGTTTTTCTAATCGCGAGCACAATATCTGAGCGCTGATTTCAAACTGGTCCAGTAATTTCGAATGCGGTAGCGAATGCGCCGTCGGATTTTTTGGCTCGGCGCGAACTGCGGAGACTTTTAGCACCAGTGATGAGCAACTTCCGGCAATCGGCTGCTGTTCCATTACTAGCAGCGCTGTGGGCGTGTGCTCCACGGCGCGTCGGAAGCGGAACCAAGATGCCAAAGGAATTCGCCGCGCGCTCTCGACCGGAACATCACTGAGATCGAGAGCAATCATTCCGAAACCATTGCTCTGCAACAAAAGGTCAGTGACTTTAAGCACTTGCTCCAATTGTGATTTCCAGCGGCTAAAGCCGAAGCCCTTTTTAGCGCGTTGTGGTATGCCTGAAGGCATACCCTGATACGAATCGCTAGAGAGCGTGCATGACGGCTTACGTTGATATCGCCAGTGATCGCTCGTAGATATGCCGGCGGTCATACCCTGGTGCCAATGGTATGAGTTCCAGTGGGATGAGTTCTGATTAGAATCGCCAGCGGAGCGGCCTGGCCGTGCCGCCGAAAGGTGTTTCCGCGATTGATATTTTTCAACGCAGCGCACCCACAGCAAACGGCTCATCTCCACTCCGGCGGCGGCTGCCGATGCGGGATGGAATGCATCGCTTGCATCGATCAGCGCACAAACCTCTCCACGTTGGGTTGCTTGAGCAAGCACGCGAAGCAATATGCTGGTTCTTCCCGATGAGGCCGAGCCGCAGATTTCGGTGAGGCAACCGCGAGCCAGGCCGGCAGTTAATGAATCCAATTGCAGAATTCCACTCGATACCATCTCCGGAGAAGGACGGATATCAAGGCGCGAGGCAGGGACAACGCGAGCGAGCCTCGGAGCGACGCTGGCCGAAGCCAGTATCTGGTCGACCCTGGTTGCAGGCTTCTTGGCCGCAGACTTTTCCGGGCAATTCGGAGAAGGCGGAAAAGAAAAAATAAAAGGGCGGCTTGTGGCCGCCGATGAAAAAACTGTAGAGGCAGACATACTTACTCGCAATTGTCAGAGAATGCGGGCTAGGCTCAGCTCGGGGCAAATAAGTATATTCGCTTTTTATTCGCCAAGCGCAGTATGCTTTTCTAGCCTGCGATTGTCAAGAGGGTAGGCAAATTAGTGCCAGGCCCTAGGATTATCCACAAATTCTAGGTTTAGGACGTCTAGGGTTTAGGACGGAAGATTCTCAATCTTCCTATGTAGTTAACATAATCAATAAGTTACGCTCGATGGCGGAGCCGATGTGTACCGCTGCGTGTACCAGAAATCGCTTAATAGCCAAAAATCCCCGCCACCCAGCATGGTAATAATTCCAAGACATTGGTTAATCAGGTTCCGACCAGATCTGTTTTGGTTGCTCAGCGTTCCATGCCGGCATTGAGAGCGTCGCAAACACCTTAGCCAGTACGCGTCCACGTTTAAGAATTAGGAGCGATATGCCACATTGCCAACACCAGTTGACGAACCAGAACTAATTACACCAAAAGTGTGGTTTGTCGACTCAAACGATGGCAAAATATCTCGCCGTGTAGCTCGGGGAGAACTAGAAAAGGGATTTTCGATGAATAACGCTACGTCCGAACGGCAAGGTTTGCATTCCGTATTGGGGGCGCTGCGTCGTATCGTGATTCTTGCTGAACTTCCCGACCAACGGAAGTGAACAAAATCCTCGCCATTGGGGGAAAACCCATGCCTACAGCCGTTGCTCCCATCTTGCGCTTTCGTTCAAAAACCAAGATAGTCTCAGCTGTTTTATTCGGCCTTCTGACAGTATTTGTTATCTATATGAAGAACGCGCGTGTCTTCGACCCGACTTCCGAAATCGCCCAGCACTTTGCGCCCGTCAAGTGGTTGCTGGTTGCACATGGCTTCTTTGGGGTGTTGGCGCTATTGCTGGGCGGCTTTCAATTCTCAAACCGCCTTCGAGCAAAATATCTTAAGGTCCATCGGACTTTGGGTTATACGTATGTCGCCAGTGTATTCCTCTCAGCGCCCCTCGCTATTCCCATTGCCAAGCGAATCGACTCCCTGTCCCTGGTTGCCGCATCGGGCGTGCAGTCCTTTGGGTGGATGCTAACAACCGCTATCGCACTCTACTGCGTACTACACGGGAACGTGGCGCAGCACCGTCGCTGGATGATACGCAGTTATCCTTTCGCAATGGTATTTACCGTGGCTCGGGTGCTCGTCTCCATACCGCCAATTTTCCGGCTCGGCTCGGTAGGTATTGAAATGGTGGTGTGGAGCACAATTGCCCTCGCCGCGTTCTTGCCGAACGTCTTCCTGGATTGGCCAGTGATTTTTGCGTCCCCTGTCGCCGGGCGGCAAGTCGTTGCGCGAAAGCCGTCGGACGATTATCGGAAATCGTTGAGTGCTAACCGCTGATTTGCGGAGCACAATTCTCGACCCAAGCGGTGCAGCGGTCTACAACGGCTTGCAAATACATACGTCGCCGGTGATACTTTCACAGACGAAAGCCCATTAGCCCGATCCGCAGCCGAGGAAAAGCTGGTTGGAATGCGGAAGTTTTCCACCTTCCCACGATCTCCGAACTCAGGCATTCGGACGAGCGTTGTCGCTGGCCACGGCGCATTGTTCCATTCCGCAGAGACCGACCGCGTATACCACGTCCGCGCCGGTCGCTTGGAGGCTGCGGCCCAGTTGACTCTGATATGAATTCAGGAAGCCTAATTGGGATTGATCCCCATGTTCGCGGCGATGCTCGCGCAATGATCCGATGCTTCGTCTTTGAATCCGACCGTAAGCTCCAGGTCTTCGTCGAGCTGCATGAACTTTTAATCGTCGCGTCTGCGGAACGCAGCGAGCTGATCCGTGGTAAGGGTGTGAGTGAGCGTTACCGAGCAAAAAGCAGGGAAGTGGTTTTCGAAGACAACCTGCTGATTTAGTTGTTTTTACTGATAAAATCCAAAAAGTGGCGCTATCGTCTAGGGGTTAGGACGGAAGATTCTCAATCTTCAAACCCGGGTTCGATTCCCGGTAGCGCTACCAACAAGTTTGAAGTGCAGAGAAATTTGCCTGCATTGTCCTGAAAATCGCGGGAACTGGCCGCAATTCCGCGGTTCTTTCTTTCAAACCGGACCAGAGAAAATCTTGTTCTCAGCTCTTCACGCAGCTTTCAAGCCTCTTTCTCTGGAGGGCAGACACGCAGTCCGGTTTCAACGACTCCAGTAGGCGAATGCATTGCGATCAGAAATCGATGATGCGCCGAAAGTGGCCTTGACTTTTGTCATTGACTTGAGCATTCATCAGTATCAATCTTCGCAAACTTCCCACAAGCCGACTTATCAGGAGTTACACGCAGTGTTTGTTGCGATCGTGGCTTGCGGTCTATACGCGTACTTTTAGTGTAGCGTGTTGGAGCTGAAGATATAGGAGTCCGAACGATCCGACGCGCATCCATGGGGCGGTTGCTGTCGTCGCGCTTTTGTTGGTTGCGATCACCCTTCCACGATTGAGTCTTGTATGAATGGTTCGGCGCGAAAAATATTCTCCATTTGGTTAATCAAAACCGCGGGGAATGTTGCCGTCGGTAAGAAGTCCGATTGACAACCTGTTGATCGATGTTCCAGCCTGGCTCCGGGAACACGGCATTTAGAGTCCAGCATAAAGCGCGGACTGGCATGGAGCTGATCAACTCTTCTCCATCAGCGCGGCAGCGCGCTTGCCGACTTTTTTGAGCGCCACTTCAAGGCCACGAAGCTCCTCCGCGTCTAGTTCGGAGAACACTCTCTTCATCTGACCAGAATGCTTTCGAAAGGCGGAAACAATCAGATCCTTGCCATGTAGGGTGAGGGCAACGATCCGAACGCGTCGGTCTTCGGCGCTCTCGACCCGGCTCACCAGACCCTTCGCGACGAGGCGGTCGACAGCGATACTAATCGAGCCTGGGGTCAGATCGACCATTGGGCCTATCGTATTTACGGGCAAAGGCCCTTTGCGCAGCAGGAGTTCCAGCACGCCGAAATCCGAAAGGCCAAGTCCGGTCTCTTCAATATCATCGGCTGCGTACCTTGTCAGGGCACGCATCGCCTTCATCATTACCAGCCCGACGTGGTTTGTACCTTGAATGCCTCGAGTCACAAATAAAACCTGAAACTCCCGGAAGTATACATCATCAAGTATATTGACATCAATATACATGACGTCAATGCAATGACGTCGATCAAAAAGGAGAACCCGGTTATGAGAACCGCTTCCGTAATCGCCCGATATCTTGCGGGCGTGATCTTTCTCGTTTTTGGGCTAAACGGCTTCCTGCATTTTATTCCCCTGCCCCCGCCCGGGGGAGTTGCTGGACAATTCATGGGTGCCCTTTATGTCTCACATTACCTCTGGGTGATCTTCGCGTTTCAGGTCATCGGGGGTTTACTTCTGCTGGTCAACCGTTACGTACCGTTGGCAGTGGCAATACTGGCGCCGGTAATTGTCAACATCCTTACTTTTCACGTGTTGATGGCCCCGAGCGGGCTTCCGCTGGCCCTGTTCGTGGCGGTACTGTGGGCCGCAATCTTCATCGAGGTGCGACCTGCCTTTTCCGGACTGTTTCGGTCGCGCTGGCAGGCGCGGGCCTGACCGCGGAAGAGAGGAATCAAAACATGACGCAAAAACTCACGGTTGTTATCACAGGATCCACAGGTAAGCAGGGCGGTGCGGTCGCGCGAGGCCTGCTTGAGCGAGGCCACAAAGTCCGCGCCGTCACTCGCGACCCCAACTCAAGCCAGGCTAGGTTGCTCGCGAACGCACGTGCGTCGCTCGTCACGGCATCGCTTGAAGACACTGCGGCGATCATCAAGGCGCTCGAAGGAGCAACCTCTCTCTTCGCGATGACGACGCCCTCGGGCGGCGGCACAGACGCCGAGACACGGCAAGGTATTGCGGCCGCCGACGCAGCCAAGGCAGCAGGGGTGCATCTCGTCTTCACATCGGTCGGCTCCGCCAACCGACAGACGGGGGTTCCGCACTTTGACAGCAAGTA
>DASYJM010000040.1:0-3055 GCA_035996445.1 Candidatus Acidiferrum sp.
AAAACATTTCGCATTGAAGGAGCGTGGTAATGTCCCAGTCCTCCATGAATTCGGACCAGTTGAAGAGATTGATTCGCGAAGTCCCGGATTTCCCCAAGCAGGGAATTCTGTTTTATGACATTACGACGTTGCTCAAGGAAAAGCGGGGGCTGAAAGCGCTCATCGACCAATTATCGGAGCATTACATCAACAAGAACATCGATCTGGTATTGGGGATGGAAGCGCGCGGATTCATTTTCGCTCCTGCGCTGGCCTACGCATTGAATGCGGGTTTCGTTCCGGTGCGAAAACCGGGCAAACTTCCCGCCCCCACCACGAAACACGATTATGCTTTGGAATATGGTACCAACACACTTGAGATCCACAAAGACGCCATACAAAAAGGCCAGCGTGTAGTGATCGTGGACGATTTGCTGGCGACCGGTGGGACTGCCGAGGCGACCACTAGGCTGGCTTCTTCCCTGGGAGCGGAGATCGTGGGCTTGGGTTTCGTGGTGGAGTTGGATTTTCTGAATGGCCGCAACAAGCTCAAGCGGTACGATGTGTTCTCGTTGCTGCATTACGACAAATAGTGTCTGAAGCTCGTGGGTAAGCTGTTCAAGCTCGCTGGGGCGGGGCTTTTTCGTGGGTGGCGATGCAAGAAGAATGCAGCGATCCTTCGCGACGCAAAGAGCGCTTGCTCAGGATGGCAGCGGTTGTGAGGCGGGATCAGAAATGCTTAGGCTGCCGTCTTTCGGAATGTAGCTCTTCTTCCGAAACCAATCTTCCATCGCGGCTTTTAATTCTTTCAGCGGGACACTCGTTCCGATCTCCATGACGCCATCTGATAGCGGCAGAGTGTCATCGAAGACGCTGGCATTGGTGAAGCTGCGCATGGCGAAATTGTCTAGCCATTTCAGCGGACAGGGTTTGCGATGTCCGTTGTCGTCGTATTCCACGCGGATCTTGCGAGCGAACATAGGATTATTCTAAACGACACGATAGAGGGACTCTGGGTCGCGGGAGTTCTCCTCACGGGCGAGGGCGCCCGTGACCACATGGCAATAAACCACTATTGAGCGGGCTGAACCGGGGCTGGTGCTGCGACGGTTGCTGATGCACCACCGACATTCACTAAGTCTTTCAGTTCTTTACTGGGCTTGAAGAAAGGAATCTTCTTGGCGGGGACGTCGACGCGGTCTCCCGTTTTGGGATTGCGGCCCACGCGCGGCTTGCGCTGCCGGGTACGGAAGCTGCCAAAGCCGCGGATTTCGATTTTGTCGCCCACGCGCAGTGAGCGCACGATGCTGTCAAAGATAGTCTCGACAATGACTTCACTGTCTTTACGAGTCAATTCCGCCAGTCGGGAGACTTCGTCGATCAGATCCGCTTTAGTCATAAGTCTGTTCGCTCCGTATTGCCTTCAATTTGACGATGGGCTTGCATAACTCTCTCAAATTTCAGGGGTTGTGTGCAAGTGGCAATTGGGAGAAGGTAGCGAATAGGCGAGTTTCAAGGTTCGGGGATCCTCCCGCCCCGCCATCGCCCGTTCTGGATCCAGCCGCTTAAGAGCTACTTCCAGAGGTAATAAAAGCCGGTCTGCTGATCCAAAAGCTTCTCTTTGGTGGGCAAGTATTGGGAGACGTCACCGAACATCAGATCTAGCAGGCTTTTTCGGTCACGGTCGGGACGCACCAGGACCGGTTTTCCGCTGATTTTAACGGACTTAGCGGTATCCTCAACAGCGCCTTCAAAGTCCGCGACCTGGTCGATCATGTGCATGGAAAGAGCCTGCTGGCCGGTCCAAACTTTGCCATTGGCGATGGATTTGATGTCGTCGAATTTGGCGTGGCGTCCGTCCGCAACTGCCTGAACGAATTGACCATACATGTTGTCAATGAGCGATTGCATATAGGCCCGCTCGGCAGGAGTCATTTCGCGGGAGGGATCGCCGGTATCTTTAAATTCACCGACGGTGAGCACTTCCGGCTTGAGTTTGGCCCAGCGCATGAGATCGCCATAGTTTACCCACTCGGAGATGACGCCGATGGACCCGACCACGCTGCCGTTGTCGGCATAAATTTTGTTGGTGGCGGCGGAAACGTAGTACGCGCCACTGGCCCCGACCGTGCTGATCGAGGAAACGATGCGCTTTTTCTTTTCGTCGCGAATACGTTTAACCTCGGTATAAATCTCTTCGGACGCAGCCACGCCTCCGCCCGGAGAATTCACATGAATGATGATGGCTTTGATGGAATCGTCGTCAGCGAATTTCTTGAGCTGCCCGACCACGGTGGTGGAATCGAGGATGACGCCATCAAGGTCGACCACGCCGATGCGGTCGCCAAAGCCTCGCAGCCCCGCGTTTTCGCCGTTGGAGCGCAGCGTGAGATAAACCAGCGTGAAGACAGCCAGTACGAAGAGGAAGAACGCCCCTCCTCCAATCAGGATCCAAAGCCAGGTGCGCGAACGCTTTTCATCAGTCATGTTGGTCACTCGTGTTTTTCACGTTACGAGCCGTAGTTTAGCACCGGGAAGGGAAGTCGTGCCGTGATACAACACTGTCCGGGAGAGATATTCGATGACGCAGTCGCTAACCAAATCGTGGCGGAACAGCCTAAGAAACTCCCGGATGACTAAATATTTGTTGGTTCTGTCGCTGAGTCTCGGAATCTTCCAACCTTCCGCATACGCAACGTATTCAATCGTTGCGTGCGATGCCCAGACCCGTCAATGCGGGGTTGCGGTGCAAACTAACAATCTTGCGGTCGGAGCAAGCGTTCCGTATGCGAAAGCTGGAGTTGGCGCCCTGGCATCGCAATTTGAAACGAATCCCAACTATGGACCGCGCGGACTGGCATTGATGGCAGAGGGCAAGAGTCCGGATGAAGCCTTGAAACAACTCTTGCGTGAAGACGGAAATTTTGATGGTGAAGGGATCGAGGCCCGTCAGGTCGGCATGGTGAGCGTGGACGGAAAAGCATCTTTCTACACGGGAGGGGAGGCAGCGAGTTCTGCCTGGGCGGGAGGACAGAGTGGCAAGGGTTATAGCATTCAGGGCAACGGACTGGCCAAC
>DASYJM010000041.1:0-19141 GCA_035996445.1 Candidatus Acidiferrum sp.
CAGACGCCAGTAGAAAACGCGCGGCTTTTTATCGAAACCGGCCAGCAAACGGTCGTCGGCTCAACGGCCAAAACGAATCAACCGACTTCCGCTGTGTATTCGCGTTGAGGAAATGACGTGACGCTCACCACTCCAAGCCTCCAACGCATGAGCGACGAACTCCGGGTAAATGAAGAATTTCTCTCCCGCTATAATCGCCCCGGGCCTCGTTACACCAGCTATCCGACTGCGCCCGTCTGGAATGACGCCTTCGGCCCCGACGATCTAACGTCCGTCCACGCCGAAGCCCAAAGCGCGCAGACACCCGTTTCGCTGTACATGCATCTTCCCTTCTGCGAAAGCTTGTGTCTTTTTTGTGCCTGCAACGTGATTATTCAGAAAGATAAGCGCGCCGCGATACCTTATCTCGATGTTCTGAAGCGCGAAATCGAACATGTTGCTCTGGGAGTTTCGCGCGACCGACCGGTGGTGCAATTCCATTGGGGCGGCGGCACACCTACCTATCTCACACCGCAGCAACTTGAGGATTTATTTGGATTCGCGCGCGAACATTTTAATTTTTCGCCCGACGCGGAAATCGGAATTGAGATCGATCCGCGAGTAACCACCCGCGAACATCTCGAAACTTTGCGTAGTTTGGGCTTTAACCGTCTCAGCATGGGCATCCAGGATTTTCATCCCGAGGTGCAGGCGGCCATTAACAGGATCCAACCGTTCGAATTGACCCGCGACTTGCTGCTCACCGCGCGCCAGTTGCAGTTCGATAGCATCAACGTCGATCTAATTTACGGTTTGCCGTATCAATCGCCAGAACGTTTCAGCCACACCGTCGATCAGATCCTCGAGCTGCAACCCGACCGCATCGCCCTCTTCAGCTATGCCCATGTGCCCTGGCTCAAAAAACAGCAAGGCGCCTTTGCCACTCATTTGCCCGAAGGCATGCAAAAATTCGAAATCTTCCGCTCCGGCCTCATGAAATTTATCGAAGCCGGCTACCTTTACATCGGCATGGACCATTTCGCCAAACCCGGCGACGAGCTGGCCGTTTCGCAACAGCAACGCACCTTGCACCGCAATTTTCAGGGCTACACCACCAAAGCCGGAGCCGATCTCTACGGCATGGGCGTCACCGCCATCAGCGCGTTTCAGAACGCCTACGCGCAAAATCATCGCGACCTGCCTAGTTGGCAGAAGGCCGTGCAGGATCGCGGCATCGCCACCATGCGCGGCTATCGCCTCTCAGACGAGGACCGCTTGCGCCGTGCGGTAATCAATCGGCTGCTCTGCCACACGGTAATCGTGAAAGATGAAATTTCTCGTGAATTCGGCGTCGACTTCGATCAACACTTCGCCGCTGAGCTAAGCCAGCTTGAGGTCCCGCGCGAAGATGGCCTGGTCGTGCTCGACAATAGAGAAGTGCGCGCCACCTGGCTCGGCAGAATCTTCATCCGCAATCTAGCGATGCTTTTCGATCCGTATCTCGAAAAGCAGCACTTGAACGTCCTACCGCTATTTTCAAAAACTCTGTAGCATCAACCACCATGCGCTCATCATTACCGTGACCCCTCACGTCCCAACTTTGCTTGTCGGCGCGGGAATATCCGGCCTGGTGTGCGCCGACGCGTTGCGCAAGGCGGGCATCGACGCACACGTCGTCGAATCCAGTGCCACCCCCGGCGGCGTGATTCGCAGCGAACGTCGTGACGATTATTTGCTCGAATATGGCCCGCAAAGCTTTACCGCTAC
Organism: Candidatus Acidiferrum sp.; assembly: GCA_035996445.1. Taxonomy (GTDB): domain Bacteria; phylum Acidobacteriota; class Terriglobia; order Acidiferrales; family UBA7541; genus Acidiferrum. The sequence continues at coordinate 1,747 of DASYJM010000041.1, forward strand.
TTCCGCAGTGCTAAACCTATGCCGCGAATTGCACATCGACGATCGACTCCTCCAGGCGCCACCAAACACCCCCCGTTACGTGCTCGTTAAAGGTACGCTGCGACCCGTTCCGCTCAGCCCGCCCGCATTCATCGCGTCATCTTTGTTCAGCCCGGTGACCAAACTGGCAGTACTGCGCGATATTCTCGGTCGTTCTACACCGCCTCAAAGCGACGAATCCGTCGCCGCCTTCACCCGTCGCAAATTTTCACGTGAACTTCTCGATAAGCTTATAGGCCCGTTCGTCTCCGGTATTTATGCTGGCGATCCAGAGAAGTTAAGTCTGCGCAGCGCGTTTCCTCAGTTATACGAAGCGGAAAAATCCGCAGGCAGTATCATTCGAGGGTTATTGTTCTCTGCAAAAAAGCGCACCGCCTCTGCCGAAAAACCCACCTTGCAAACCTTTCGCGGCGGCAATCAAACGTTAATTCAAGCTCTGGCTGCGAATCTGGGCTCCAATCTCCGTTGTGGCGTCACTGCGCAACGCATCCGCGTCACAACAATATCCCGCGAGGCTACGATTGACACTCCGACCTTTGAAGTAACCCTCCTAGCGAAGGGCCGGGAAGAACTTCTCACCACCAATCGCCTCATCATCGCCTCGCCAGCTCAAGAGGCCGCCACGTTGCTGCGTGACCTTGATCCCCAATTCGAATCCGCGCTATTACCAATCGCGTACGCACCGGTTGCCGTAGTCTCGCTGGGCTACCTCAAGAGCGCAGTCCGTCACTCGCTCGAGGGTTTTGGTTTCCTTGTTCCGCGTTCCTCCGGACTAAAAATCTTGGGCACAGTTTGGAACTCCTCACTGTTTCCCAACCGTGCTCCAGACGGGCACGTCTTGCTCACAAGTTTCGTGGGGGGCGCCACCGATCCCAGCGCCGTCTCGCTCCCTGAATCTGAAATTGTCTCCACCGTACATCGCGAACTGGCATCCGTACTTGGCATCTCAGAGCAGCCAACGTTTTCTCACGCTCACCTCTGGCAACGTGCCATACCGCAATATAATCTCGGACACGCTCGACAAGTACGTCAGCTGGACCAAATGCAGAGCAAATACCCATACATCCGGTTAATCGGCAATTATCTCTGCGGCCCCGCGATGGGCGCTTGTGTTGAACAAGCCTTGACCGTCGCCCAGGAAGCGATTAAAAAGGACCGTGCAACATGAGGAATACCCGCAATTGCACGCGCTCTCATGCAGTTAAAGCTCTCCGCCAGAATTATAGAATTATTTTCCGAAGCGCAGCCTCAAGCGCGTTTTTCTTCGCTCCGCTGCTTCTCGAAAGCGCCGTTTTTCTTCCGCAGTTTTTAACAGCAGCGGCCGCACCGTTTTAGGCTGCTTGGTATATTCGTCGATGGCCACAAACGTCACATAAGCGGTCGTGGTGTGCTTTCGCTGGCCGGTAAGAATTTGCTCCGAAAAAACTTCTACGCCTACTTCCATCGATGTGTTGAATACGCGATTCACCTGCGACTTCAGAATCACCAACTCACCAAGATTTACCGCGTTGCGAAAATCGATGTAGTCCACCGATGCCGTGACCACATAGCTGTTCGAATGGCGACTAGCAGCCATCGCCGCCGCTATATCCACCAGGTGCATTACCTGGCCGCCTAAAAGCTTTCCCAGCGTGTTCGTTTGCGCCGGAAGCACCACTTCCGCCATCTCCGACCGCGAAGCGCTCACCGGCTTCGGCTTCAGCTTCGAATTCTTCACCAGATTTATCGTTCTATTCTTCTCTCGCTTCATTCGTCCCCGCACGCCCCAATTTTGGAACCTCGCGTTCCCTCCGTATACTACGGTAGCCATCATGACAGACCAAAAGAAAACCCGCAGGCAAGTGCTGGAAGAATTTGTACAGAAGTCCCCGGCAGACGCCTTCTCGCGCTACGGACTCGCCATGGAATGTATGAGCACCGGCGACGCTCCGGCGGCTATTCACAATTTCGATCTGCTGCTCAAACAACACGCCGACTATATTCCCGCCTACTTGATGTACGGTCAGCTGCTGGTCCGCGAATCTCGGCATGGGGAAGCTAAGCAGATCCTTGCAACCGGTATTGCAGCCGCTGGCAAAAAAGGGGACCAGCATGCCGTGTCGGAAATGGAAACCTTGCTGTCCGAGATCAGCTGAACAGCCATTAGCATCAAAAATTAAGCTTTAACTACTCCCGACGGTGTACAAGTCCACACCTCATCAGCAGCCATTGACTCCCTCTGGTATCATCACCTATGGTGCTTGTGCGGCCAGATCGCATCCCGCTTTTCCCTCTTAACGTCGTCCTACTCCCCGGCGCTGAACTGCCTCTGCATATTTTCGAGCCGCGTTACCGGAGAATGGTCAATAAGTGCATGAGCGAGCGCTCCGAGTTTGGAATGTTACTTTCCATGCCCAACGGCGTAGCGCGAGTCGGTTGCACCGCCGAGATTATGGAAGTACTGACGCGGTATCCCGACGGCAGGATGGATATCGTATCCGTCGGGCGCATGCCTTTCCGCGCCGTCGAGCTTTTCACCGATAATCCGCTGCTCGAAGGCCAGGTTGATTATCTGGAAGACCGCGAAGTTTCCAATCAGCCTCCCAAATCCGAGCTGATCGAACTTTACGAAACGTGCCATACCCTGATCTTCGGCGATTATCCAAAAAATCTTCCCGGCGACGCCGCGCTATCGTTTTCTTTTCAAATCGCCGCGGCCTTGCCCATGGATTTGATGTGGAAGCAGCAACTCCTGGAGCTTCGCACTGAAACAGAACGCCAGGAGCGATTAATAGGCTACCTTCGCGGCTGGGCCCCGCATCTACAGAAAGTAGAGTCTGTGCGCGCCCAATCGGCTGGGAATGGGCACGGACTGAATTGATCATGGTGGAAGAAGTATTCGCCACCCCCGAGCCCAGTCGTTTTAAATCTTTGGAGCAGCAATCGTAACCTTATCCATTTTGGGGACCAATGACCACTAGCACATCGATGAAGTCTCACTCGCAACGCGCAAAGCCTCGTACTCTCGGCGAACTGAAGAGTATTCCCGATTTTGATGCCGGAAGTGTCTCGCGTTCCGTGAAAGATGAAATTCGCTCGAACCTTTTGCGCCTGATCGAACGCGGGGAGCCGCTCTTCCCCGGCATTCACGGCTATGAAGATACTGTTGTGCCGCAGATCGTCAACGCGCTGCTCTCCCGTCACAATTTCATTCTGCTGGGATTGCGCGGCCAGGCCAAAAGCCGCATTTTGCGCGGTCTGATCAATTTGTTGGACGCGGAAATCCCTGTCGTGGTCGGTTGCGAAATTAACGACGACCCGCTGAAACCCATCTGCCGCGCCTGCCGCGAAAAAATCGCCGCTGAAGGCGATAACGCGCCCATCGCCTGGATGCCGCGCGACAGCCGCTATGTCGAAAAGCTAGCCACACCAGACGTCACTATGGCCGATATCATCGGCGATGTTGATCCCATTCGCGCCGCTCGCGGCGGCCGCGATCTATCGGATGAGTTAACCATTCACTACGGTTTGCTTCCCCGCGCCAATCGCGGAATCTTTGGCATCAACGAACTGCCCGACCTAGCGGGTAAAATTCAGGTCGGTCTCTTCAACATCATGCAGGAAGGCGACATTCAGATTAAAGGCTACCCGCTGCGTTTGCCGCTCGATGTGCTGCTCGTATTCACTGCCAATCCTGAAGACTACACCGCCCGCGGAAAAATCATTACCCCGCTAAAAGATCGCATCGGAGCGGAAATTCGCACTCACTATCCTTCCAGCGTCAAGGAAGGCATGGTCATCACCGCACAAGAAGCTTGGGTCCACCGGACAGCCGGCCGCGCAATCGAAGTGCCTGCTTACCTTCGCGAGACCGTAGAAGAAATCGCCTTCCAGGCCCGTGAAGACAAGCGCGTCGATCGCCGCTCGGGAGTAAGCCAACGCTTGCCCATCACCACGCTGGAAAGTGTGGTCAGCAGCGCCGAACAACGCGCCGCCCGCACCGGAGAAAATAGCTGCTACGCCAGCGTTGCAGATATTTACTCCGCGCTCCCCGCCATCACCGGCAAAATGGAGTTGGAATACGAAGGCGAATTGAAAGGCGCCGACACCATTGCGCGCGAATTGATTCGCACGGCAGTCGGCCGTGTTTTCACCAGGTACTTCGGTGAAGCAAATTTTCAACCGGTGATTCAATGGTTTGAACTGGGCGGTGAGTTAAAACTTCCTGAGCTCGCCACCACCGATGAACGCTACCACCAACTATCGAAGATCCAGGGCCTCAGCGAACACGTTGGTCGTATCGGCGCGACGGATACTAAGAGTCACGCTGCCGTAGCCGCAGCTTCGGAAATGATCCTGGAAGGCCTGTGGGCCCATCGCCGCATCGGCCGCAGCGAAGAGCGCGGTTACTACGCCGAAAAACAAAAGCCGCAGGAACCTCGCGAAACTCCGTCGTCGCGTGGCCCGCGCCGCCAGTTCAATTAGCAGAAGCGCAACAAAAGTAGTTAGCCAGGGCCCGGGGAACATTATGAAAGTAATTCGCTACGGAAAATATGTTGGTGAACCCGCGGACGCCGTCGACCTCGATGAGCTCGTGAAGCGCATGGGCGACTTCTTTCTGCAGAGCGGTTTCGAATCCCAATTTTACGGCGTCTCGGAGATGGACAACCAGCGCTCCATGGAAGCGCTCCAGGAGGCCATCTTGCGAGCCCTGCAGGAAGGCGACTTGCTACCCGAAGACGCCATGAGCGAAGAGCTGCGCAAAATGCTGCAGAGCCCGCAAGCGCAGAACAGCCAGGCCGTCAAAGATTTGCTGGAAAAATTAATGGACCGCCTCGCGCAAGAGGGTTTCATCAATCCACAGCAACCTCCGCAAGTCACGCCGCCACACCAGAACACTGCGCGCGGCAGCCTCGGCCAGCCGCAGGAGCGCCAAACCGAAGCGCGCTTTGAAATCACCGACAAGACCATAGATTTTCTCGGTTTCAAAACACTGCAGGACTTGATGGGCTCCGTCGGTCGCAGCAGCTTTGGTCGCCACGACACCCGCGATCTATCCACTGGCGTCGAATCCGGCGGCGTCTCGCGCCCTTACGAATTCGGCGACACCTTAAATATGGACGTCAGCGAAACGCTCTTCAACGCCGTGCGCCGCGAAGGCGTCAAAGTACCCATTGAGATGACCTACTCGGACCTGATGGTCCATCAGTGCGAATATCACAGCTCATGCGCCACGGTGCTGCTCCTCGATTGCAGCCATAGCATGATTCTTTACGGCGAAGATCGCTTCACGCCTGCCAAGCGCGTGGCCATGGCCCTGTCGCACTTGATTCGCACGCAGTACCCAGGAGACACACTCAGCCTGGTGCTGTTCCACGACAGCGCCGAGGAAGTGCCGCTCGGCGAACTCGCCCGCGTTCAGGTCGGCCCCTACTACACCAACACCCGCGAAGGTCTGCGCCTGGCGCAACGCATTTTGCTCCGCCAGAAGAAAGACATGCGCCAGATAATAATGATTACTGATGGAAAGCCCTCGGCACTCACTCTCGAAGACGGCCGCATTTACAAAAACGCTTTTGGCCTCGATCCCTTCGTAGTCGGCCAGACGCTCGAAGAAGTAAATAAGTGCAAACGCGCCGGCATCCTAATCAACACCTTCATGCTGGCGACCGATTACAGCCTGGTGCACTTCGTGCAGAAAATCACCGAAATGTGCCGTGGCAAAGCCTATTTCACTACGCCCTATACGCTTGGCCAGTACCTCCTGATGGACTACATGCAACGCAAAACCAAGCAAATCCACTAATCCCCGCGCGTCGCGCCCGCGAGACTTGCGATAAACTATCCGCATGGGAATCTTGCAGCGGCTTTCACGCTGGGTAGGTTCAAGCGAAAAAATGACCACTATTGTTGCCGGCCAAACAGCTCCGCATTTTTCACTGAAATCGATCGACGGAACAGAATATTCGCTGGCAAAGATTTTAAAACGGGGCCCGGTTTTCGCTTCGTTCTTTAAAGTCTCCTGCCCGGTTTGCCAGTTCGCGTTCCCGTTTTTGGATCGCCTCTACAAACGCTACGGCGGCAAAGACGTCACCTTCATCGGAATTTCTCAGGACAATGCGCGCGCCACCAAGGAATTCGCCGACGAGTACGGAGTCACCTTTCCGATGGTCCTGGACACCGAAGGCTATCCCGCTTCGAACGCATACGGTTTGACCAATGTGCCCACCAGCTTTCTGATCGACACCGACGGCTCCGTAAAAATCGCAAGTATGGGTTTTAATCAGAAAGATCTGGAAACCATCGCCGCGGAACTTTCCCAGCGGCATAAAATCCCGCTCTCCGCGCTTTTCCGCCCAGACGAGTCTGTCCCTGCCAACCGACCTGGTTGAGGATCGAAAAACTAGGTTCGGTCGAACCTATCAAAATAAAGAGCTCCACCGCTGCGCTCAGTCTTTAGTTAGCAGGCGATTAGGGAATTATTTCCACTACTTCCTTCTCCAGCCATTTCTTCTTGTGCTTCGGGGAACGCTTCCTCTTATCTTCGATCACGCGCGTATTCGCCGGAACGATGCCCGACTTCCGCGCCACGCGACGCGCTTCCGTCCCCTTCTCAAATTTCTTCTTCTCCGTCTTTCTCATCTGCCCCGCCGCGCAACAAACATCATATTCCCTTGCGTTTCCTGCTCGTCGCTTCGTAAGCTCTTGCCGGACGATTCTACGATCCCGGAGCCCATGTGAAAACCAGTTTAAAATTTCCAATCCGCGTTGGCGTATTTGTTCTAAGCACACTTCTCGCCGCCAGCTCGCGGCCGCAGTCGGAACCGGCGCGATCGACGGCGGAGAAATCCATTTCTGCGTCGCCTGTTGCCATCCTGGCAGGCCGCCTCATTGACGTCCGCACCGGCCACGTAACTACCAATGCATATATCGTCGTCGAAAAGGACCGCATAGCCGGCATCGTCGCCGCCGCCCCGGCCGGCGCGAAACTCATCGACCTTTCCAAATACACCGTCGTTCCCGGACTGATTGATTGCCACTCGCACTTGTTCGGCAATCCCAAGGATCAATCTGCCATGTCTGGACTGCGCATGTCCTCGGGGCAAGCCGCCATCTGGGGCGTGCACAACGTAACGATCTGGCTCGATCATGGCTTCACTGCGCTACGCGATGCGGGCGAGTCCGACATCGGATATGGCCAACTGGCCCTGCGCAACAGCATTGAACGAGGACTGATCCGCGGCCCGCGCATCGTGTCCGCTGGCAACTTCATCTCGCTCAACGGCGGTCATGGCGATGCCGATTTGCTCGCGCCCGACAAATCTCTGCCACGCGCTCCAAATATCGCCGATACCATCGACCAAGTGAGCGTCGCCGTGCGCCGCGACATTAAATACGGCGCCGACTGGATCAAGCTCATGGCCAGCGGCGGCGTCATGGATCCCATCAGCGATTACACTGTGCAGGAATTAAGCCAGGAACAAATGGTCAAGGCCGTCGAGATTGCTCATCGCGCTGGAAAAAAAGTTATGGCTCACGCCGAAGGTTCCGAAGGCATCAAGGCCGCCGTTCGCGCCGGCGTTGATTCCATCGAACACGGCACCGTGCTCGACGAAGAAGGCGCGAAGCTTATGGAGCAACACGGTACCTGGCTGGTCCCCACGCTGTTTTGCTTTCAACACGACATGGAGACCGGCCTGTCGCAGGGCCGCGATCCCGCGAGCTTTGCAAAAGGCGTCGCCATCATCAAGGAGCAAGGCCCGGCCTTTAAGCGCGCGCTCGATCATCATCTAAAAATCGCCTATGGCCTGGATGACGACCCCGATTTTGTTTCCAAAGAATTTGGCGCCCTGGTTCGCGGAGGAATGACTCCCATGGAGGCCTTGAAAGCCGCAACCATCAATGGCGCGGAATTAATGGGTCGTTCCAAAGACATCGGCTCCATCGAACCCGGAAAATACGCGGACATCGTTGCCGTGGATGGCGATCCGCTTTCCGACATCACCGTAATGGAAAAAGTTACCTTCGTAATGAAAGGCGGAGAAGTCTACAAGGCCGTCGCGCAGTAGTTTGGTCAGAATTAATTTTAGAAATTAAACGACACCTGCAGATCGATTTTCCGGTTGGCCGCTGCGCCGCCACCGCCACCGCCGCCTGGTCCCCCGGGGCCAAACCCGGTCACTATTCCATTAGATTGTCCAAATAACGGCGAGCCCAAATTGCCAATGGGCGTAGCGAGGTTCACATTATTAAAAATATTGCGCGCGGCCACGCTAAAGGTAAGGCTGTAGCGATGATTCGTCGCGCCCGCATCGGGTCCGCCTCCGCCGCGACCGCCGAATCCGCCGCCACCGCCACCGCGACCACCTGGGCCGCCGGGTCCGCGTCCAAACGTTCCCCCCGCGCCACCAGGACCACCGGCCAGAGTATTTGTGGCTTCCGTCTTTTTCCCGAATCCAAAACTCTTGCTCAATCGCAAATTCATCGAAAACCGCCCCGGCCCGGTCAGATAATTAATCGGAACCCGCGGATCTCCAGGTTGCGGAACTACATCGAAAGATCCGAAGCGGTTGGCCACCACGTTAGCGGGAATCGAATTCGGGGTTGCAAATGACGGCCGGTCGTTAAAAATAGAATCGGCATTCAAGTCTTGCCCGGTCGTAACGTTGTAGGGTGTGCCGGAGCTGGCCATCATAAAGGGGCTTAATCGGAAAGCATACGGCAGCCCGATCGTTCCGCCGAAAAAGAAACGATGCCGGATATCAAAAGCCGATCGCCCATAATCGAGGCCGACATTGTTGTTGATAGATGGAAAGCTCCCAGCACCGGAGCCGGTATCGCTGTTGGCGTAATTCAGCGTGTAGTAACCGAACAGCGAGAGTTTCGCGCCGATTCGCACATTGCTATTCACAATCAACTGATTCTGCTTAAAAATGCCGCCCGATTGGTACTGGTAGATATTGTCCGGCGATCCCAGCGGTCGCGGTGCGGTGGCCGCATTGCACGGCAATGCGGCACATACCGGAGCATTAATATTTTCCGTGAAGAATTCATGCACACCTCGGGAATTCAGATATGTCACAGCCAGGTTGGCGTTCTTGGTGAGCTGCCGCTCTACGCTGATTCCCGTTTGCATGATGTAAGGGGTTCTTAAGTTCGGATTGCTGCGATATATCGTCGGAGCAGTCGCGCTCGCGGGCAGCACGCTCGGATCGGGAATGTTGTTGAGAAAGAATTCTGGATTCGTCACCACGAACTGCTGTTGCGTCAGGCCATTCAGCCTCTCCTGCTGCAGCACCAGATCATAAGTGAAACGCTCGTAGAAAATTCCGTAACCGGCGCGCAGCACAATTTTTGGCGCGCTGTTTTTTGCGCCCGCACCCAAGCCCCACGCGAACCCGAATCGCGGCGCCAGGTCGGCATGATCGCCAACGTTATTTTGGCTCTCAAATCGCAAACCGTAGCTCAGCGTCATATTCGGCCGCAAATGAAAGTCGTCCTGAACATAAAGCCCAGCATCGAAATAGGTGACATCCGCGCTGGCGCTACCCGCGGTCACAGAGTATTGGCTCGCCCCACCGCCCATCGCCACAATTTGCGGGAAGCTAAGTCCAGCGGCCAATCCCTGCTCCATAATTTGATACGCCTGCAGGCCGCTGATAAACGGGCAAGTCGCGGGCGTGGCGTTAGCCGGGCAAGCGGGATTTTGCCGCGAACCAAATGTGAAGTTGCCGTTGAAATTCGATGTCGCCACGTTCGCGTCGCGGTTAGCGCGTAGTCGCACTCCAAATTTTAGAAAATGTTTGCCCAGCGCCATCGACGTGTAGTTTTGAAATTCATAGCGATCCAGCACGTCCTGCAACCTTCCCTGCGGACTGCCCCCATCTGTAAACGCCGCTTGCACGTTTACTGTCGGCGCGGCGCTGAGGGGAGCCTGGTCGCTCGTCTCGCGGATGAACTGAAAGCGCGTCTCGTTAATTATCTTGGGGCTCAAAATCTGCGTGTCGCTTACTTGCAGAGTTTGCTCGGTTTCCAGGCTGTTGTACCCGGTAGCGGGCAGATTGAACAGCCCGATGCCATTGTTGTCCTGGCGATTGTGCTCATACTGATAGCGCACCGTCAGCGTGTTGTTTTTACTGATCTGGTAGTCGAATCGCGGCCCCAAATTCGTGCGCACCCGGGGATTGGCAACCGCATCGCTGAAATTAATAGTATTGAAGTTGGGGTCAAGAATTTTGGCGCTCACAATGGAGAGGTCATTGATGTCCCGCCGCTCGAAGTTAAAGAAAAACGACGCCTTCTTGGTCAATGGTCCCCCGATGCTGCCGCTGAATTGCGTGGACTCGTAACCCGGCGGCTGCATACCCGGCGGAATCACTTCGAACGGGTTACGTGAATTGAATCCCGCGGCGTTTCCCGTCAGAAATAACTGCCCGTGAAATTTGTCCGTGCCCGGTTTGGTAAAAATCTCGATTCGCCCGTAGCCCAGTTTGTCGTACTCCGCGGAAAACGGATTCTGGTTAATTCGAATTTCTCGAATAGAAGCCTTGGGCGGCAGCTGCCCACCCGTAAATCCATCGATATAAATTTGTCCGCCATTAGGCCCCGCGGACGGCCCCGCCAGAGCTTGGAGTTCTTGCTGCAATTCGTCTGGATCATCTGACAGCGCTTCCAGATCTTTATCTTTTAAAATAATGGCGCCCGCGTTGTTTTCAGGGTTCACATCCAGTTGCGTCGGAGAATCCTCGACATGTATCTCCAATTTTTGCTCTTCGAGCGACAAGGCAATCTTCAGCGTTTGGACCTGCCCCGGTTTTACCGCAATATTCGGCGCCGTGAACAAGCCGAACCCTTCCGCTACAACTTTTACCGAGTACGTTCCCGGCGCCAGGCCCGTGACTTCATAAAATCCGTCCTTATTGGTAACCGCGTCCACCGAACTCCCATTTGGTGCGGTCAGTAGCACCGCTGCGCCGCTTACCGAAGCATTCGAAGGATCGGTCACTTGCCCCCGTAGCGTTCCGGTCGCTGGCACCTGCGCCCCGGCGCTAAAGTTCACACCGAGAGTCACTGCCAAAAAAAATAAAATGGCTATGTATAAAACCCGAACTTTCATTAACTCTCCACAAATTAATTGCCGCAGGTGAGTCTGTGTATGGTGCGCTCTAAGGTGTTCCTGCTTCTCCACCGGGCGCCCCGCTCAGGCTCCAGGGCGAGAGAATCGACGATGCCCCGCCATTTGGCGAGCCTTGCAAAATTGGCTCAACCCCGGCCAGCAGCGTGATGGCCGTCACCGCATTGCCGCCCCCTTCAGTGCCCACCAGCATCACCGCGTCGCCCTTCTGTAGATCCGCAATTGTGGAAGCCGGCATACGGCTGATCATTTGCTGCAAATCCATCGCGCCCCCGCCGCTGGGTCCGCCCGGTCCAGCGCCCATGGCTCTCCCGCGTCCGCCAAAATCTCTCTGACGTCCGTCCTCGGCGGCAGATGCCGGCGTTTGTCCCGAACCCGCAGCTGGTTCCCTCGCCGTCGGAGCAGCAGTTCCTGAGGTGGTTCCGGGCCTTGTGGCAGCCGTTTGGCCGGAACCCGCTTGATCTGCATTTGCACCGCCATTCGCGCCACCGGATCCATGCAATCGTTGCGCGATGCGTTGCGCCATCGGCGTGGGCAATTTACGAAGCTGCGACTCAGGAGTAATTCTCACCGCAACGTTTTTCTTCGTGGCCAGGTCCTGTACCGTGATAGTTCCCTGCGCGCTATCCAGCGATGAAATCGTTCCAGAAATATTTCGGAAACTGCCGGACACGATCTCCTGCGCCGTTAGTTCGCTGCCATCCGAGTTTTTCTCGCCTCGCGCTCGCAATTGATCGCCGGGCCTAATTTCTCCCAGGGGCGCCGGCTTGGCGTCGTCAAACTTGACGGAGCCCGGTGCGTAGCGCCGCAGGACGGTGTCTTTCGTTACCTGCACCGCGACCGTTTTCTTTTCTCGTAACGACGGCGTGGTAATACTGATTAGCCCCCCCGCCGCATCCACATGATTTACCAATCCCCCGACACCGGATTTTTGCCATTCGTCTCGCTCGTGGCTTTGTTTTTCCGCGATGTCGGCCTTCTTCATCGCAATAATGGAAGTCGCCGAGAACGTCTTATTATCGTCTGCAGTCTTCCCCCGCACCAGAATGCGGTCCCCTACTTGAAGATCTGTCAGTGCAATGGTCTGAGCATCCTTCAAATCTTTTTGACCAGGGGTGATGCGGACGATTTTTGTGGAGTCCCGAACGTCTACATTCATTTCAACGCCCGCATCGCTGGTCAATACCAGACTATTCCCCGAAATCGATTTAATAGTTCCCAGCGCCGGCGGTGATTTTGTCGTTCCCTGATTATTTTGTGGTGGCTCTTGTGCCGCCGCTTCCACTGCCACCAAGCCGCCATTATTCCACGTCCCCACTACCATCGTTGCAGCCACGACACCCCAACGCAGCAACTCAACGTATCTTGCGCGCTTCAGGAAAATGTACTGTTCTGGGGGCTTCATGATCCTTCCTCGATTCGCATTCAGCGCGAAAGCACACGTATACGTTTTACCGATTAGACGTCTCACTCGCCCAAAATCGTTTCAAGCTCCCCAATATCGCGCAAAACTTTTTTGGTGGCGCAGGGATATTCCTATCTTCTGCCAGTCCCACGTTTTTCATATGATCTATTACTGTCGATCTTGCGGTCGAAACTACTTATGTTTGCTGGAGATCGATGCACATCAACTTTCGCTCTATTCTTGCCGGGAGGCGCGTTGGTAAGGTGCGAAGTTCACGAGCGAGCCTCGCGCACAGAAGCTTGCGTCGCTCGCGCTTCAGCATCGCCTGTCTTTAGGGGGATGGTCACTTCGATCAACGTCCCCGGGTCGGCATTTTTCAATCGTAACTCGCCACCAAACTCTTTAGCGCGCTGGCGCATCCCGCCAAGTCCAATCCCCACGCTCCCTGGGCGCAACTCCACAATATGTCCGGCGATACCTTTTCCAAAATCGCGCACGCTCACCGCCACTTGATGGTCGTTTTTCGTCAAGGTGATGCAAGCCTTCATCGCTCCCGAATGCCGAAAAACATTTGTCAGCGCTTCCTGAACAATACGAAAAACGGTGGTCTCGACTTCCGGCGCCAGTCGTGGAAATTCCGGCGGGTCCACATCGAAAACGGTCTCAATTCCGCTCCGTTCCGTTAATCCATCCAAATACCACCGCAACGCCGATTGCAACCCAATCTCATCCAGCAACGGCGGGTGCAGCAGATGCGAAATGCTGCGCACTTGCTGCATCACCCGTTCCAGCAATCCGCTTGCTTGCAACGACGCTTGATTTTTCGCCTCTACGGACTGGTGTCCCATATGAATTCCGTCCACCAGCATTTTTGCTGCGCTCAGCTCTTGCCCAAGCCCATCATGCAGATCGCGCGCGATGCGCCGTCGTTCTTCGTCCTGCGTGCTCAGCAGTCTTCCCGAAAGCCCGCGCAACTCCGTGTTCAAGAGTTCCAGTTGTTGGGCGTTGCGATGCAACTCCGCGAACACGCTTACTTTCGCTCGCAGCAGCTCCGGCACCACGGGCACGGACAAATAATCTACCGCGCCGCGCTGGTAACCTTTCAATCTATCCAGATCCGTCAAATGCACTGCCGAAATAAAAATTATCGCCGTCTTTTGAAATCGCGGGTGCTGCCGGATGATTTCCGCCAACTCGAACCCGTTCAGTTCCGGCATGCTTACGTCCATCAGCACTACGGCAATGTCCGTCTTCAACAGCAATTCCAGAGCTTCGCGTCCCGAGTTGGCCTTGATCAGATTCTCGCCTAGTTCGGCGAGGATCGCTTCATAGGTCAAAAGCTTGGAGGGCTGATCGTCCACCATCAAAATATTTACTTTGTCAGGCACGATCATATTTTATCTGCCGGCCTCCAGAATTTATACCCAACCGTTCTGCACCCAAAGTTCCGCCCAAAAATCTATATCCGCTTACGCACAAATAATTCCACAAGCTACCGGTGCAGCCACATGCGTAACGCGGAAAGCAGTTGATCCGTATTCACAGGCTTGGCCAGATATTCCGATGCCCCCGCTTCCAGACACTTCTCGCGGTCGCCCTTCATGGCCTTGGCAGTAAGGGCGATGATCGGCAAGCGTCGCAGCCTGGGGTTCTGCCGAATCACCTGCATGGTTTCATAGCCGTCCATTTCGGGCATCATAATATCCATCAACACGATGGCCACGTCTTTTGTGGATTCCAGAGTCTTGATCGCTTCTCGCCCGGTCCCCGCTGTGAGCACGGTCATGCCCCGCCGTTCCAGCACGCTGCTTAGCGCGAAAATATTTCGCACATCGTCGTCCACCACCAGCACTTTCTTCCCCACCAGTGCTTCGTCCGAGCGGTGCAATTTCTCCAGCATGCGCTGTTTCTCGGGTGGCAGGTCGGTAACCACACGGTGCAGGAATAAAGCCGTCTCGTCGAGCAGCCGCTCCGGAGATTCTACGTCCTTCACCACCACGCTGCGGGCCAGCGTGTGCAGTCGCGCGTCCTCTTCGGAAGACAAATCTTTGCCGGTAAAAACCACTACCGGCAAATCGCTTAACTTCGGGTTGTTTCCGATGCGCTCCAGAACATCGAATCCCGACATATCCGGCAACCGCAGGTCCAGCACCACGCAATCGAAATTATTTTCGTTCACGCTCATCAATGCTTCCGTGCCGGTCTCCGCCACCGTAACGTCAATGTCCGTGTGCGTCAGCAATTCTCGAATACTCAATTGCTCCGCGGGATTGTCTTCCACCACCAGCAACCGCCGGCGCCGTGGTGCAGAATACGTTTTGATTTTTTCCAGCGCCGACTGCAGCCCTTCCGGCGTCGTCGGCTTGGTCACAAAGGAAAAAGCTCCGCGTGCCAGTCCGTGATGGCGATCTTCATCCATGGTTAGCATCTGCACCGGAATATGCCGCGTGGCCGGATCTTGTTTCAAATGATTCAGCACCGTCCACCCCAGCATGTCCGGTAGAAAAACGTCCAGGGACACAGCGCTCGGATGGTACTCGCGCGCCAACGCCAGCGCTTCCGCGCCGCGCGAAGCCACCAATACCTTGAACCCTTTGTCGCGCGACAAATCCGCGAGCACGCGCGCGTAATGCGCGTCGTCCTCCACGATCAGCAGCACATTATCGCCAGGCTCGAGCCTTTCGCGATCGTCGGGAATCGTCTCTGCCGGGTGCTCCAGGATGGTTGTACCCGCGAGATGCCTGGCCGTCGCGTTCGACGACGCTTGGCGTTCATTCATCATGCCCAGCGCGTTCGAAGGTCCAACGTAGGTCTTCGGCAAAAACAGAATGAACGTGCTTCCTTTGCCCGGCTGGCTTCGCAGTTGAATTTCTCCCCCCAGCAAACTGGCCAGTTCGCGGCTGATAGCCAACCCCAATCCGGTTCCGCCGTACTTGCGGCTGGTTCCCGCGTCCGCTTGTTGGAAGGCCTCGAAAATAATCCTCTGCTTTTCCGTTGGTATGCCGATGCCAGTATCCGAAACTTCAAAAGCTATTACTGACGCAGCCCCATTCAAAATCGGATGATCTTCGCTCCATCCGCTTTCCACCGCGGCCACTGACAATCGCACACCACCGTGTTCCGTGAACTTGAACGCGTTGGACAGCAAGTTTTTCAACACCTGCTGCAGTCGCTTCGAGTCCGTAACCAGGCTACGCGTCAGGTGTGGATCGGCGGATACTTCAAACGACAACCTGCGACTCTCCGCTTCGTGCTTGAAAGGTCGTCCAATCATTTCCAGCAGACTCGCAAAAAATACTTCTTCCGCTTCCACCGAAACCGTACCGGACTCGATCTTCGACAGGTCCAGAATATCGCTGATCAAGTTCAGCAAGTCCGTGCCCGCGCCGTGAATCGTGCGCGCGAACTCCACTTGTTTCGCCGTCAAATTGCTGTCGGGGTTGTCGCTCAACTGCTGGCCCAGAACCAGAATGCTGTTCAACGGGGTGCGCAGCTCGTGAGACATGTTGGCCAGGAATTCCGATTTGTACTTGGAAGTAAGCGCCAACTCCTTGGCCTTTTCTTCCAATGCGCGGCGCGCCTGCTCGATTTCCTGGTTTTTCCGTTCGACTTCAACGTTCTGTTCCGCCAGCTGCTGCGCTTTTTGCGCCAGTTGCTCGTTGGTCTGCTGCAATTCCTTCTGCTGTGTTTGCAGTTCGGTTGCTAATTGCTGCGATTGCTTCAGCAAACCTTCCGTCTGCATCGTGGCTTCAATACTGTTCAGCACAATGCCGATGCTGGCCGTCAATTGCTCCAGGAACGCCAGGTGTGAAGCGGTAAAAGCGCTGAGCGATGCCAATTCGATCACCGCTTTAACTCGATCTTCGAACAAAACCGGCAGCACAATCACATTTTTTGGTACCGCTTCAAATAATCCAGATCGCACTGGCACAGCAGTCCTGGGTACGTCCGAAATCAACATCCGCCGCTTCTCCGCGGCGCACTGTCCCACCAGTCCTTCGCCTACGCGCAGATGCTGGCGGTGTCCACCTTCCCGGTCGTCCGCGAACGCCGACAGCAGCACCATGCCCGCCGAATTTTCTGTCTCCATCTGGTAGATCACACCTTGCTGCGCATTCACCAGCGGCGCCAGCTCCGACAGCATCATGCGTCCCACTGACGTCAAATCGCGTTGCCCCTGCAACATGCCGGTAAACCGCGCCAGGTTCGTTTTCAGCCAATCCTGCTCGGCGTTGCGGTCTGTCGTCAGGCGCAGGTTGTCGATCATCGTGTTGATGTTGTCTTTCAGTTCCGCGACTTCTCCGCTCGCTTCCACCTGAATCGAACGCGTCAAGTCGCCCTTGGTTACCGCCGTCGCCACTTCCGCGATAGCGCGCACCTGGTTGGTCAAGTTGTCCGCCAGCAGGTTTACGTTACCGGTTAAGTCCTTCCACGTTCCGGCAGCGCCCGGCACGTTAGCCTGTCCGCCCAGTCGCCCTTCCACGCCAACTTCGCGCGCCACAGTGGTCACCTGGTCAGCGAACGTCGCCAGCGTATCCGTCATGTTGTTGATGGTTTCCGCCAACGCGGCGACTTCGCCCTTCGCGTTCACCGTGAGTTTCTGGGTCAATTCCCCGTTGGCCACCGCGGTAACGACCTTCACGATACCGCGCACCTGTTCGGTCAAGTTGCTGGCCATGAAGTTCACGTTGTCGGTCAAATCCTTCCACGTACCGGCAACGCCAGGCACCTGCGCTTGCCCTCCAAGCTTTCCTTCCGTACCTACTTCGCGTGCCACGCGCGTTACTTCCCCCGCGAACGCGTTCAGCTGGTCCACCATGGTATTAATAGTGTTCTTC
>DASYJM010000042.1:0-4374 GCA_035996445.1 Candidatus Acidiferrum sp.
TTGCACATATGTTCTCCTTGCGTAGTGAAAGGTGGACACTGGAATCATTGCTAGCGGTGGCACTTGCAATCTGCCGTTATTACGCCCTCGAAACGGCTGATTTTTATCCGTGCGCTGATACCCGAGAATAGCCGGGCGTCTATGCCGTCGAAAACTGTCGTTTCTGACAGTGCTTTTCTGCTGGCTGCCGGACTCGCATCAGCCGACAGGGACAATCCAACATCGGGAAGTCACTTTGGGGGTTTGGCGCTGCCTGACTGGCAACAATGCCAGTGGTCCTAGTCGCTGGAAACGGGTTCTTCTACACACACTGTCAGAATGGATAAGCGGGTCGAGGATGCTTTCATCGCGACTGTCCATTCCTGGCTTATTGATCGGGGCCGGATCTCTAGCGGCCTGTCATCCTTATGCACAAGGCAGCAAGTTCTATGTGTGACAGTTCCAAGAATCCGATTTCCGTTTATCTGCAGCTGACGCTGGCATGTAGCGCTGCAGTTTGGATTTTGATTATTTGGTCTGGCCATCTGAACATGGGTTACGGCTTGGTGATTCCGGGGATCATGTGGTGTCCGGCATTCGCGGCGCTGCTCACAACTCGTCTTCTCGGCAAGGAACTCGGCTCTCTGGGATGGCGTTGGCCACAACTAAAGTATCTTGCGGCATCGTATTTCGTACCACTGGCTTATGCTTCCGTTGCATATGGCGCAGTCTGGGCGTTGCAACTTGGAGGGTGGAATTCAGAATTTGTGAGCTTGGTTGCAGATGGATTCGGGTTGAAGGGATTGCCCACATGGGCTTCATTCACTCTCGCCATCACCTGCATGGCTACAGGTGGCGTAGTACAGAATGTCTCAATGACTTTAGGTGAGGAGATTGGCTGGCGAGGATTCCTTGTTCCAGAACTGGCAAATCGAATGTCATTCACGAAAACCAGCCTCCTGAGCGGCCTCATCTGGGCGGGGTGGCACAGCCCCCCTCTGCTATTTGCGGACTACAACGTAGGAACGAATCGCTGGTATGCGCTTGGTTGTTTCAGTTTCACGTGCATCTCCATGAGCTTCATGCTTGCATGGTTTAGGTTGAAATCTGACAGTTTGTGGCCCGCTGTGCTTTTTCATGCCAGTCATAATGTTTTCTTTCCTATCGTGTTTGATAACCTGACTCGGAATACTGGCCACACTTTTATGTACACAACCGTATTCGGCGCAGCTCCGGCATGCACCAGCGCACTAGTTGCCCTCTACTTTTGGAGCCGCCGAGATGAAGTTGAACAAGCTCCCAACAGGGGACTAGGGTTCGAATCACGTCCTTTGCGCGGGTTATCTCCGCACAAGCTAAGAAAATACCACAACGCTATTTTGGATTGAGAGTGAGCGCGCCTACACGCGTAAGAGGAGGTTATAGAGTGCTAAAAAATCGTGTGCACATAGAATCCGGCAGGAGACACCTTCTCAGACCGTCTTTTCGAATGCTGTCAGGAGAGTTGCAGGCGCAAGCCGGATTCGAGTTAGCTGCTCAAGAAAAGTTAGCGCCCAACAATCTGAGCCCCGAAATTACTCACGGGAAACCAGCGTTTCGCGGCAGATCAGCTGACGTCGGTTGAACACGACCTGACTAACCGAACCACCGAACAATGAACAGCCTGAAGAAAGGCCGGGCCGTCTTGTACTTACCGCGATGATCCATTCTATCCAACAAATGCGCGCGACATCGCCGGCATTCCGCCAAGTACTGCTCAAAAGTGAGAAAAAGCGAATTGTCGGTGTCATTGCGTTTGTTTCTTTCTTTGCCATCCTCGCTGCCATTCGCATATTCGTGCTGGGTTCGGCAATGAGTGCCTGGAGCCTGGTTGCCGCTGCTCTGGTGATCGCGTTCGAATTGGGCCTCCTTCGCGCCGTGAAACGGAGCTTGCGCTCTGGCAAGGATATCTCCAATTTCGTGTGGTACTTCAGTAGTGTCCTTGAGTGCCTGTTTCCTGCTGTAGGCGTCGCTTTCCTGGCAAGCACCCGACTCCTGCCTGACTATCGACCCTTGGCTACACCCTGGGTCCTTGCCTTTTTTCCGTTCATCCTTTTGTCCGTTCTCGGGTTGACCCCGAGACTATGCTGGGTTTGCGGAATTGTCTCCGCAGTCGCATATCTGACAGCTGCGTACGTGGCAGGCTGGCACTTCAGCCCAGGACCAAATGGCTTCACGGTGACCCAGACGGCTGTGAAGTACTTTGCGTTTGTACTTCTGATCACCGGCGCGCTGGCTGCCGGAGTGGCGTCCGAAATCCGTATGCACGTTACGGCCGCACTTCACGAAGCCGAAACCCAGCACCAACTCAAGCAGGTTGAACACGATCTGCAGATTGCCCGCTCTATTCAGCAATCGCTCTTGCCAAAAGTTCGACCTCAAATTGCGGGATTCCAGGTAACCGGTTGGAGTCGAACCGCGGACGACACTGGTGGGGACTTCTATGATTGGAAGAAATTGCCGGATGGCCGTTGGATCTTGGTCCTCGCAGATGTAACCGGCCACGGCATCGGGCCTGCGATCCTGGCTTCCGTATGCCGTGCGTATTCTCGAGCAAGCTTCAATGTGCGCGATAGTCTGGAAACGATGCTCAAGAACATTAATCAGGCCTTTGCTGAGGACCTAACTCCAGAGCGTTTCGCCACTTTTGTCGCGGCGGTGTGCGAGGAAGGCAATGATCATCTGGAACTTCTCTCTGCCGGTCACGCACCGATTTTCGTGTACTCGTCGGATAACCAATCGTTTCGGTTTATGGACGCGCAGGCGCTTCCGTTGGGCATCCTCCCGGATTTGTGGGACGCGGTACCCGTCAAGCTCTGCATGAAACCCGGTGATATCGTGCTCCTCATCACCGATGGCTTTTTTGAATGGGAAAACAGCGCTGGAGAACAGTTCGGAACCGATCGGCTGGCCGCAGCTGTGAGACAATTCAGCGACCGCGAGCCAGAGGTGATTATCGCCGAGCTTTACGACTCAGTGCTGAAATTTGCTCAAGGGACTCCTCAGCAGGACGATCTCACGGCAGTCCTCATCAAGCGCACACTCTAAACTGGTGATTCCGACGAGAATTGGTTGGTACTAGATCGGTGTTGAGACTAATTAACAGATGGGATGAAAAGCTGGCTCCGGACGGAACGACGGTGGGCAAGTTCCTGGCCAGTCCTGAAGGATGTGACAAAGGCAATCGAGGAGTGTCAAGGGATCATCAGATTTCCGCGTGAATGCTCTGCCTATGGTTTTATAAGCGGCACTTGCGAAGCCAGCTGTAATTCAATCATCATGCCAACGCGGCGGTCGATCTGAAAGAACATGGCTGTTTTCTTTTGCGAGATCACTCTCTCGAATTCAGGGATATATTTTAGACGCAGCTGAATATTATCTTGGTCGAGGGCTAGCCAGCGTTTAATGAAACCGTCGGCTTGTTCCTCGGTTGCTGTGTTGTAGTTCTTCGCATAGTCTTTGAGGAGAGAGTAGCGAACATCGTTCACCTTGATAGTCTCTGCGACGTATCGGTCGTAAACAAGCCAAAATTTTGTGGCTTCCGTGTCAGTCAAAGGCATGTTCGCGGCCACTACGTTCTTTCGTTCAGAGCGTATGTCTTGGCGCATCAATTGGATGGTGGCATCGTTCACCTGCTCTTCGGTCGTGTTCATGCCACTTGCAGCCGATGGCGCGGGCTGTTGGGCGCTGAGCAGCGTGGTCGCGACGAACGCAGCTGTAGCAAAACAGAGTCGGAAAGCAATGTTCTTTATCAAGTTAGACTCTCCCTCTCAGGAGTATGACAGGGCAGGGTCGGAAAACGGCACTGGCACTTCTGACAGGCGTCTTGAAGAATCGATTTCGGAGCTCAATGTCAGTGTCCTTCGTCCAGGGGAACCTAAGATCTCCCAACCTTCCCTTGATTCCTATTTTCACGCGGCAGTTGACGAAATCAAGGTGTTGCCGCTAACTGAGGATTGTTGCTTAAAATGCGATCGCAAAGGTTGATGGCTCGGATTCCGAGGAACGACACTCTTCCATCCCGGAGGTAGCGGTCACGACTGGCTAGGCTGCGATCTTCTGCCCGAGAAACTCCGTGGCCTTCGCGTCCTCGGTGTCCTGGGTTGCAAATTAGCAATGGTCACGACGAGTCAGACCGTTTGCAAGGGAGTATGTTTATTAAGAGGGCCGAAGTATAGAACTTATTGTGCAACTGCATAAGACCTGAAAAAAGGAACTCAAACGTGACAGTGTGTCGTTTCTCGTCATAGGCCTAACTTATTGTCAGCTGGCACGTCGGCTTATATGCTCTTGAGAGTGGTGGCGCGCTGCTTCCAGCCTCTCCATCTCTTCTTTGACTCCTCTGAGCATCTCTAC
>DASYJM010000043.1:0-3263 GCA_035996445.1 Candidatus Acidiferrum sp.
TGCCGGATGCACCCCCCGGGAAATTGTTATTCGGAGGAATAACGAAGTTCGTGGTGTTGCTCCCATAGCCTTGCAGGTCCATCTTTAGTCCCAAATACGAATTGAGGTTATACACGAAGGAGCCTCCGCCGCCGTTCAAGCTGTGGCCCTTTGTGTACGCAGCGCTAGGAGAATAGCGAGCAAACGAATAATCGACTGCGACCTCGGCTCGTGGAAACTCCTGCGCTGCCGCTGCCAACGTCAGGAGAAGAATGCTGGCCCCTGCAAGGATTGCTTTATTGGTGGTCCACATTTGTATTTCTCCAATCTAGACTTTGTGGCTTGCGACCCTTACCGACTATCATCAGGAAGATCGCTTCTCTATCTGCGAAACGGACGCATGCTGCTCGGAAAAGGCAACTCCTAATCACTTGTGAACGTACGATACGGTGAGCGAACCGAGAACTAGCAAGAGTGACAGTTCTCTATGGCGAAACCAATAGTCGTGTGGCGCATGAAATAAGTCCTCTTACATCGGCGCACAAAATTCCAATGAGTACCCTACGGGGCTGAAGAGCAAGCGAATCGCAAATTAGGTTCTGCGATTGCTCGGACCTAGAAGGCCCGGCTCGCACGCAAAGGCTCTATATGCCGGCGATGGCCTTGTTCTGCAAAACACGCACTACTACGCGACGATTCTCCTCTTGTCCTTCGGCCGTCTTGTCGTTGCCGACCTGGTGGCTCTCCCCCATTGCGCCTGGTGCCAGCATTCGGGTAAGGGGAACGTTGGCCTGCTGAAGCAGGATCTTGGTCACATTATTGGCGCGGTCCTCGCTGAGCTTTTGGTTCAGTTCCACGCTGCCAACGGAGGAGGCGTAGCCTTTCACTTCGATCATGTAGCCGTTGATAGCCTTGCCTTTCTCAGCCAGGGCCAGAAGTTGGGACGTATACTTGGGATCAACTTTGACTTTGCCGTTGCCGAAATAAACGGTTAGCTCATCAAAGATGTAGTAATCGTCCAGCTGCCCGAAGCGCGCGACGGCAGCGTCGATCCCCGCTTTGTTCTCTGAAATCTGTTGCTGGTGCTGTTGCAGGGCTGCGTTCTGTGCCTTCAGCTCAGCGTTGTGTTTTTCCAACTCCGCTCTGTTTTGCTGAGCCTGCTCCTTCGTTTCGTGCATGCCAGCCTGGATGGATTTAGCACGTTCCAAATCATTGCCTTTGAAGGAAACGGACTTCGCTACAAGTTGGTTTTCATTGTCGTACGTACCTTCTACTTTGACGGCAAGTCCCGGGATGAGCGCAGCCATAGACATCGACTTCCTTCGGGCCTTCAACATACCTTGTACCTGTCCCACTTCAGTGTGATCAGTCAGCAGGACGGCAAGTTTCGGAGACTCCGAAGTCTCCACTACCATCGTTTCGCCATTTCGTGCCTTGATAAGGCCCTCGACAGTTGTCGACTGAGCAGTAGCCATTGGGCTTAGCAATGCCAGGCCGATCAGTGACACGGCTGCAACGTACGCGATTCTGGGGAGATTGAAATGGGTCATAATCTTTGCCTCCTCTTGATTTGCATTCAGAACTCCCGTCGGGAGTGCCAGCCGCCTATCTTTAGGCGCTTGCGACCCTCGACTCTTGGAGGGGCGACAAAGCGGCGGCAGCGCCACCTGCGGTGAGTCGCGGCATGAAAATAAACTGGGAAAATGCTAGAGGCCTCGCTTCACGACGCCAACTGGCAAAACGCTCAGTGGAAGAACCAACCGCGCGTTGTGGAGCGACATGCTATCTCGGGTGATCTTCAAATGATGTTGTTGGCGGATCATTGCTGACATAACTGACAGTTAAATGAACGGCTTCGCGCAAGTTACTGTTAACGCGCTGTACGCATGCTGTCTGAGGACTTCGGTGCGATCGGCAGCTATTCGACTGTAGGCAGGAATTGAGATGGAACAGCGTCACAGAGCTCGACTGCTGATTGCCGACGACCACACACTCCTAGCCGAGGCATGCAAAAACCTTCTTGAGCCCGAATTCGAGGTCGTAGGCATCGTCGATAACGGACGGGCCCTGCTTCGGATGGCAGGCGAGATGAAACCCGAGGTTGTGATCCTTGACATTGCTATGCCACAGCTGAATGGGCTGGATGCAGGCGATCAGATTAAACACATGCTGCCAAGGACGAAATTGGTTTATTTGACCGTCAACATGTCGCCGGAGGTGGCGGCGGAAGCCTTTCGGCGCGGCGCATCCGGCTACGTTGTAAAGACTTCGGCCGCGGCGGAATTGGTTACAGCGATTCGACGCGCTCTGAAGTCGGAGTCCTACCTCTCTCCACTTATTACTAAAGAGACAGTGGACTACCTCTTGAGAAGCCGTCATCACTACGTTGCAGAGAAGAGAATCACTCGGCGGCAAGGCGAGATTCTGCAGTTGCTTGCGGAAGGCAAGTCGATGAAGGAAGTGGCAGCCATCTTGGATGTGAAACCGGGCACTGTCGCCTTTCACAAATACAGGATCATGGAGACCCTCGGTTTGAAAACCAATTCGGAATTGATTCAGTATGCCCTCAAGCATCATTTGATTGGCTAACCTTTGTTGCTCCAAACCTTAATCATAAGCGGTAAGACGCACTCCGCGTTTCGAGGCCCATTGACGCGGGCGATAGACCTTCGAGTGTTGTTCTCAAACTAGCAGAACTAACAGTGCCGGTGGACCAAGGGTGCACTATAAGCTGCACGTGATACGCGCGGTATGCCATGAAGACTTCCACAAAGGGGCTCGGCTCAGCTCATCAGTACTGGTCCGCAAGAATCCTCCGGGGACCGTCCGATCGATGGTTATCAGCCTTGCCGCGAGTCATCGCCACATGCAGCCTGATAGTCATTGTCGGTTCGGTGGCACTTGCACAGGCCCAGCGCGAAAATGCGCGTGATCCCATGGAGGGATCTGAGTCCGTCGCGATTGAGAACGCTGGGGTGCCGGTTTCAATAGACGGCAGACCGGTCCTGGTCATCTATGTGCCAATTGGTGGATTTACTGTCCAAGAACGTGCTGAAGGGATACAGCAACGCATCATCGCACTAGGTAAGAGAAGGGACACGGCGCTCGACGCGATTCATGCGGAAGACCGTGGCGCGTGGACAGAAGTCATGGCCGGCACCGATCGGATCATGGGCATAACGGCGGGCGATGCCAAAGCCGCAGAACGAACGCGACCAGAGCTCGCTGCCGAGTATACAGAAATCATCCGCCAGGTTGTAAAGCAATACCGGGAGGACCATACT
>DASYJM010000044.1:0-2701 GCA_035996445.1 Candidatus Acidiferrum sp.
TACTATCGAGCGACATCTGCAAAACCGCTAAATACCAGCCGTAAGTCATGTGTAATCTGTAGATTATGGGAGAGTCGCTTTTCGACGACTTCTCGCCCGAGAGTAGTACT
This sequence comes from Candidatus Acidiferrum sp., assembly GCA_035996445.1. Lineage (GTDB taxonomy): Bacteria > Acidobacteriota > Terriglobia > Acidiferrales > UBA7541 > Acidiferrum. Next base: position 111 of record DASYJM010000044.1, read on the forward strand.
AGCTGGTGGGTACTGCGGCTGGTGGGTCGGCTGGTCCATTGAGGCGAACACGCCGAGTCTGTAATTTGCTAAGAACGGGTTGGGGGCCGCGCGGGGACAGCGGCTCCGCAAGGGGTCGTGTGCGAGCTACCCAACCCGCCAGTCTCTCTGGCTCTAAATTCCTTTTAAATCTGCCGACCGTTAGGCTGCTCTCAACGAAGCAGCGTTAGGGGGGCGGGGTTCAGTGCTCTCAAATTGCACAGAGGATACTTATTTTTGTCGGTGGAAATCACCAAGACGCGATCCGCCCACTGCGTTATTGTGGTCACTCTTTTTCTCCGGACGTTTCCTGAGACGTAGCCAAGTCTTCGGGATGGATTGGTAATGTGGCATGGTCCGAGCTGTTTTTCTCGCGGAGGACTTCCTGTAGCCACTCCCAAGCGCGCTGGGCGTTGCGATTCCAGGAGTGTTTTTGAGCTGTCAGGCGGGCTTGTTCTCCTAATCGCCGGCCTAATTCCGGATCGGCCAGCAACGAATGCAAGGAAGCGGCAATTTCTTCCCCATTTTGCGGATCGCGCAATGTTATTCCATCCGTGCCGCTAGTAACGATTGCGCTTACCCCCGCCCGCGAACTACAAACTACCGGTAACCCACAGGACATGGCTTCGAGAACCGGCATGCCGAAGGAGTCTTGGAGTGACGGACCCACGTAAGCGTCAGCTGCTGCGTAAAACTGCAGCACATCGGGCGAGGGTGACAAGAAATTTACGCGATCGGTTATTCCGTACTCACGGATAAGGCGGTCATAAAGCGCGCGTTCGTCGCGGCCCACCACCAGTAATCGCCATTGAAATTCCGGGAGTTTGTTCAGGGCGCAGAGCAGAGCCCCGAGGCCCTTGTTCTTGAAATCGTTGCCGATCAGCAAAAACACGAATTCTCCCGCGGATAACGCAAAGTGCTGGCGTGCCGCAGAACGGAGAGCGAGGCGGCGGGCCGGGGATAGGAAGTCCGCGTCAACGCCATTGGGAATCACACGAACAGATTGGCGCTGAAAGGTGCGTTGCAATTGGTGAGCTAGAAATGCCGAAACCGCGGCAAGTGAAACTTGCGGCTGGCGATAGATTTTTTTCTCAAGGGCCATGATGAGGCGGTAGTACAGGCGGCGGTGAAGAAGGCGCGGCCAATGAGCAATCGAGGCTTTCTGAAAACTGAGCTGCGGAAGGACGCCGCGATAGAATTCAGTGAATAGGACGTGCACCGCAATGGCATCCGCATCGGCGGCGTTAATTCCGGGAGAATAGACAAGATCGAACTTGAGACCGCGATGTTTGGCGTCCCACCAGCGACAGCAGCGATTGGCAAAAAACCAAAAACCAAACCGCAACAAGTGGGGGCCGGGAATGGAAGGGACCTGGTGCCAGAAAAGGTGAGCGTCCGGATTAGGGGCCTGGCCAAATTTATAGGTAGTAACGCCACGCAAGTCTTGTACGCGTTGGGCGTAAATATGAATTTCTGTGTCAGGCAGCAACGGAAACTTTTCCAGTTGTTCGATGAGGCATCGTTCGGTGCCGTGACTGCGATCCAGAAACGGTGAGATGACCGCAATACGCATGCTAGTAAATCGCCAGGCGAGCTAAAAGCGCTCCGCTTGAAAATTCCGATCGCAAGCACTGGAAACATTCGCCGTAACGGCCGGCCTGGAAATAACCGGGACAAATGGCGCGATCCGGCTGGTGAACAAAAAGCCCATTAGGGCAAGTTGCCTGATGGCCGTGATGTTCGACAACGAATCGCTTGTGTGAGAGCACAGCGAGGAATATGGGTAAAAATACCGGGACAGCTACGTGGATCACATCCGAGTCGCGCACAAGTTGCCACAGGCGGATAACACCAGGGCTTCGGACCACGCGAAGGGGAAGTCTACTGTGGTCATAGCTACTCGCCGGCGTTTCGGTGACCACCGTTACGGTTAATTCAGTGATGCCAGCGGCTAGCGATTGCACGATGCTTTCGACGCCCCCGACGCTGGGCGATAAATAATGGGAATAAATGAGTAAATGCATGCTCGATGCCACCGTATCTGGTGGAAAATATCCGCCCCGCTCACGTTACGCGGTGTTGCCGGGATAGATGTTACGCTGGTCCGGGTCAAATTATATCTCATGGAATGCATGGCAATTCTTGGACGCCGTGACGAGCCTACCGATGGAGTGCAGGATTATTGTTGCTATTTGCGGGAGGCGCTGGCGAATGAGGGCGTAACTTTAACGCTGACGCAAGTGAGATGGGCGGAAATTGGCCACAAAGCCAGCCGGCAGAAATTGCTGGAGGCCGTCAAAGGCAAACAAAAGACTTTTTTTCTTCTGCAATACACGGCACTGGCGTGGTCGCGCCGAGGACTTGCGTTGCCCGCTATTGGCATTCTGAAATTATTGAAAAAGAATGGCGCACGATGCGCAGTGGTATTTCACGATCCCGATGGTTATGCCGGAAACCGTGCAGTGGATCGCTTTAGAAGAGGTATTCAACGCTACGCGATGAAACGGCTGGTGCGATTGAGCGATCTGGCTATTTTTACCCTTCCTCGCGATAAAATTTCCTGGCTTCCAGCG
>DASYJM010000045.1:0-5067 GCA_035996445.1 Candidatus Acidiferrum sp.
TAGGCCGTACGGGCGAGAAAAACCGGGGTCCCGGGCGTGGCGGAGCTTGTTCGGTTTTTTTGCTGAAAAGTGGGAATAGCCAGCGGTACTAAGGGGGCAACTCCAGCGTACTTACACGGAATGACTAAGGTTCTGGTACCGCACGGCTAGGTTTGCGATTCTCATCGTGGTGGGGATTTTCAAGGGCCAAGATATTCACCAATCGAAGACCTCAAATTTGAAGGGTCTGTTTGTGGTGGTACTTTCCTCTCAAAGTAACCAGTAACACAGGATTTTGAGTGGCGGAGCAGAGGCTGGCCGGCAAACGCGCTTGTGTTTGCCGGACGGCTAACTGGCTAAGGAAGGGCTGGGCCGATGGGCGCTTTGGGTGGAGTGCAGTCGATTACGGGGGGCCCAGTCTGCGTCCGGGCGGTGTTCAGGGAAGGCGCGTTGGCGAAGTCGAAGATGTCCTCGAGGGGGTGGGCATATCGATCCCGAAGGGTGAGGTGCTTGGTGATGCCGCCGGAGGAGGGATTGCCCGAGGAGGAATCTAAATATTTCACTGTAGATAGCGCACCTGCTGGATTTGTTGGTGAGCGGGGCCCTGCAGGAGTTGATTACACATTAATTTCTTCGAGGCGGCGGTTTTTGGGTTCGATACCGAAGATCAGCACAAGAATGATTTCGATGATTAATAATCCCACCAGCAGGCTGACTACGCCACCGACTCCGTAATGACGGAAAAGTGTCACGACGAGGAATGGCGTGACGATGGTGGCGCCGCGTCCAAAGGTGTTGCAGATGCCGGAGGCTCGCAAACGTACTTCAGTGGGAAATAATTCGGGGATGTAGACAGCAAAACATATGGTGACTAACACGTAGATGGGGATCATCAAAACGAAACCTATCATGGAGAGTAAAAGCGGGTCATTTATGAAGGGGTACACACTGCCGACCAGGATGGTTAGCAGCGATGCGCCGACAATGGTGGGTTTTCGTCCCCAGGAGTCAGAGGTCAATGCGCCGATCGCGGAGCCGATGGGTGCGCCAAAGGAAATGATCAGTGAGTAGCTAAAGGATTGGGCGATGCTGCGGCCGCTGTGAACGAAAAAAGTCGGGAGCCAGGTGACGAATCCGAAGATCAGGGTATTTACGGTGATGAGGGTGATGGAGCCGACGATCATGCGGGGGAACAGGGCCGGGCTTAGAAGGGTATTGAGCTTTCTGGACGGCACGATTGCCGGTGTGGGCGATGGTGGAGGAAGTGGACCGTGTTGCCGGGAGACTTCCTGTTCGATGGATTGCAGAAGGGCTTCCCCTTCGTCGTAGAGGCCGACGGACTCAAGCCAGCGCGGTGACTCAGGCAAGGCCTTGCGAAGATACCAGACCACCAGGGCGCCGATTCCGCCGATGACGAACATGGCGCGCCAACCAAATACCGGAATGACCAGAGTGCCGACCAGCGCCGTGGCGGGAAGCCCGAGAACGACGATAAACGACATGCCACCCAGCCATTTGCCTCGAACCTGAGGGGGAATGAACTCCGTCATGGTGGAATAGCCGACGACATTTTCCGCGCCGAGACCGAGGCCCATGATGAAGCGCAGGAAAATCAGCACGTGAATATTGGGTGCAAAGGCGGAGGCCAAGGACGCAAAACCGAAAACAGCAAGATTGGTTTGATAGGTGAAGCGGCGGCCGTAACGATCGCCAAGAAATCCGGTAGCAAAAGAGCCGAGCATCATTCCAAGAAAAGTTGCGGCGATGAATTGGGCATTTTGGCTGAGGGTGGAAAAGCCACTCCGGAGCATGGCGCCCAGGACGGTGGCGATGAGGTAAAGGTCGAAGCCATCGAAAAACATGCCGATGCCGATGAGGCCCATAATGCGGCGATGGAAAGAGGAAATGGGAAGGCGGTCGAGGCGAGCGCCGGCGTTTACCGTGGCGGGCAGATTATTTCTCCCTGGCGAGGACGGAGAGGCTGCCGATGGTTAAAACTTCGGTGGCCAGGCGGCAATTTTGTTCGAATGAATTTTGCGCGGCGACATTGAAGAATTCTTTGCATTTGCGGGCGGCTGTGAGGTCAAGGGCCATGATGCGCTGGACGAGAGAATTGACGTCTTCGTTGAGGCGTTCCGCGGTACTGACTTGGGAGATTAAGCCGATTTGCAAGGCGCGCTGAGGGTCGATGGGATCGCCGAAGAGAACCAGGGGGAAAGCGAAACGCGGGAGAGTGTAGTCGCCGAGATAAGACATGATGGCCGCGGGGGCCAGACCGGAGCGCATTTCCGGGAAGCCGAGAGCGGCATGTTGGGCGACAAGCACGAAATCGCAGACAATTGCCAGGCCGAATCCGAAGCCCATGGCGTCGCCTTGGACTGCAGCGATGCTGATGAGAGATGTGGTTCTGAGGGCGCGTTTGAATTCGAGGATACGAGCGGATTCTTGACGGATGGAGGCCACGTCGCGTCCGGCGCGCTCCCGGCCGGTGCAAAAGACATCGCCGTCGGCGCGGATTATCAGGACGCGAGTTGACGGGTGGCTAGCTTCGGATCGAAGCACGTTCAGCATAGCGTCAAGCATCGCGCCCGTGACGCGGTTTCCTTCAGCGGGATTGTCCAGCGTGAAGTAGAGTACGTCGCCTGTGCGTTCAATCTTTAGGCCTGCCGGAGTGTCCGTGCTTGACGAATTTAATTTTTCGGATTGCATGCCGCCTCCAGGTAGACACAATAATGCACGCGGGGGGAAAGGCCTAGAGTTCAACACCAAATTATTTAAGTGAGCGACGGCGCTGTTGAGGGCTACAAGGATTCCTGCCGGTGCAGGGTTAGTGTGTGGCTCACTGCGGCGAACAATGCCATTGCAGCCATGGCCACCATGGCGATTGCGCCGCCTACGTTGAGAAGGCCATGAGACCATCCTGGGATTCGCGCGGCTGGCATGAAAAACAAAATAGTGTTGGCGATGGCGAGGAGAATGCGAATTTCCGTTGGACCAAACTTTGCGAAAGACAGCCTGAAGACTCCGAGAGTGTAGGACGCCAGATAGGATTCAATGGACAGCAGCAAAAATGCGACGAGCAGGCCCGCGGCAATGCGCCAATCGATATAACCTGACGCTGCCAGGCCGCCCATAAGAAAGAGCGCGCCGAAGGAGTCGGTCATGTGGTCGACGTAAAATCCGTAGCGTGGGCGCTGGCGATTTCTGACACGAGCTAAGGTGCCGTCGAGGCTATCTCCAAGCCAATTCAATACCAGGCAGAGCGTAGCGAGTAACAATCCCCAAGGATTCCAGCGCGCCAAGACGTAGCTGCCGCCCGCGAGAAACATGGCGACGAAGCCCAGTAGAGTAAGGTGATCGGAATTGATGGAGGGTGGCACGCGCGCCGCCAGCCATAACAATGCTTGGCGTTCTGGTGCGGCGGTGAAGCTATTTTGAAGACGGGTGGCGTTTTTAAACTTTTGCTGGCGAAAAAATGGCTTTGCGTGGGTGGAGTTACTGCCTTTCTGCATTTCTGATGTGTGCTTGGTCTGAAACGAGTTCATGGCATTTTCCTTTCAGCAACTATTTGCCGGTTTTGCTTGGAAATTGTTTTAGCAGTGCTTCACGTGTTGCTGTAAGCGTGAAGTCCAGGGATTCGCGGGGAACATTTGCGATGAAGGGTCCGACTAGCCAACCGAGGCCGGTGGGGACGTCGCGAGTCAAGGAAATGGCGTTGCATTGGATATAGACGCCGCCATCGGCCTGGTAAAAACGCCAGTAGGCATTCAAGCGCCACAAAAACCCGTGATTATCTTTCGGCGAGGTCACATGCTCTCGCGGGGAGCCGGCGCTTTCGATTTCGGCGATTCGGGTGCTGTGCGAAATGGATGCGGCGTGGGTGCTGTCCACGACGAGGTATTGGATAGCGTACTCGGTATCGAGGACGACGGTGAGGATGTGCGTTTCTTTTAGCCGCAGGAAAACACGATACGAATTTCCTGCGCGGGACAGCAGCTTGGCGCGAAGCACTGTGGGCCGATAGTATTCGGCGTCGCGATCATAATCCTGAAGGGCCGTGAGGGTTTGCGCGAGAGTGACGCCAGGAACAAAAGTTATGCCGGTCCAGTCATGAATGATCCCGCCCGCGATGCTGGTACAGTCTCGCGAACTACAAGATGCAGAATGTTGGATGATAGTTTGTTGCCGGGTCAGGAGGTAGGTGCGTTCGCGCTCCCCCTCCGCTAAAACGTTGAGCCAAAGGAAATTTTTCTTGGCGGCCAGTTCTTCATTGCTGCGCGCTTCAGCGGCTTTGACATAGTTATCAAAGGCTTTCAGGGTTTCTGGAGTTGGAGTTTCGGCTGAGAGGAGTGGTGAAACGAGGCTCAAAGTGGCTAGAAGGATGAGAGCTATGGAAGTGCGTTTTTCAATCGCGGCCGAGCGCATGGCGCGCAATATGCGGAAATGGCCGCGGGTATGCAATGGTTTGCAGGTAAATCGTGATCAACGAGAGCTCATTCCGTAAGCGCATGAAACTTAGTCTTTTAGGCGAACATCTCCCATAGAATAGGAGGCTGTTTGGGAGACATCCTGCTTGAGCGAAGGCAATGCCCAGCCCCGGCTTTTCCGTTTCGGAGTGTTTGAATTGGATTCCCTCACGGGAGAATTGCGGAAGGACGGAAAATCGAGACCGCGCATTCGAGACCAGGCGCTGCAAATTCTCATTATGCTGGTGGAAAAATCGGACCACGTCGTTAGTCGGGACGAACTTCGCGAGCGACTTTGGCCTGCAGACACGTTCGTGGATTTTGATCATGGCTTGAATACGGCAATCAACCAGGTGAGAACCGCGTTAGGAGATTCGGCGGCAAATCCAAAATTTATTCAGACCGTGCCACGGCGAGGGTACCGATTTATTGCGCCGGTGCAAATCGTGAACCGTGAGAGTGTGGTCGCGGGCGGCGCAGCAAAGCAGGAAGAAATTATCGACAGGAGGTCTGAACAGCCTGCGGAAGTACTGACCACCGACGCAACAGTACGTTCTTCGATACTGAGCGATCACAGGGATCTGCCGGTAGTGCGCAAGGAGTCGGTACGTATCCTTTTTTC